>CAINCM010000222.1 GCA_903847005.1 uncultured Chloroflexota bacterium
CACGCCGCCGCATACAAGGTGAACCTCGCCTTCTTCGAAGCGTATGGCGAAGCTGGCGGTCGAGTTGCCGCGGCGCTACGCGGAGTGATCCCGGCAGACACTCCGCTGATTGTCGACGTGAAGCGCGGCGATATCGGGAGCACGGTTGCCGCGCAGGCTCGAGCCCTCTATGACGTCCTCGGGGCAGACGCAGTGACAGCGAATCCGTACCTTGGAATCGGCGCACTCGAACCGCTCCTCTCACGCGATGACCGTTTCGTGTATCTGCTCTGCCGAACCTCCAATCCTGAGGCATCCGAACTTCAAGAGTTGCGTGTCGCGGCTGCAGGGTCTGCGCCGGAAGAGGCGCTCTATCTGCGAGTTGCCCGACTCGCTGCAGCGCGGCCGGAGGCCGACGCAGGACGGATCGGCCTCGTCGCAGGTGCAACGGCATCGACGGCACTTACGCACATTCGCGGGGTCGCGCCCTCGTTGCCCCTTCTCGTTCCGGGGATCGGTGCACAAGGTGGAGATCTCGCGGCGGTTGTGGCGCACGGCAACGCGATCGATGCGCCTGCGGGACGCGCTGGCGGCGCGCTGCTGGTCAACGTGGGGCGAGCGATTTCGGGCTCCGCGACCGATGGGGGGGCGACACCCGAGGCGATTCATGCTCGCTCAGCAGAGTGGGCGAAGCGCCTCGCTATACTCACCCCATAGGGCGTCCGTTCGGACGCGCCAGCGTAAGGAGTACCGAACGTGCCGAACATCGGACCTGGCGAACTCATCCTCATCCTCGCGGTGATCCTCGTGGTCTTCGGCCCCGGGAAGCTTCCAGAGATCGGCGCCGCCGTCGGTCGTTCATTCAGGGAGTTCCGAAAGGCCACCTCCGAAGCGGTCGAACCTGCCGAGGGGCGAAGCGCGACGAAGAGTCCAGCACGGCGCCCAAAGCGAAAGGTCTGAGCCGCTTCGCCGAGCGAGGAGCGTTGTAGATGGCGGTCGATTCCGCGCTTCACGAGGCCGCGAATGCGACCCGTACGGCGCCGCTCATCGATCACCTCCGCGAACTCCGGCGCCGAGCGCTGATATGCGCGATCGCTGTTGTCGCCGGCGGAGTCGCTGGGTTCTCGTTTTCAGACCAGCTCATTGAGCTACTCCGCGGACCGCTCGGCTCGACCAAGCTCTACTTCACCGGGGTCGGGGACGCCTTCGGCATTCGGATGCAGCTGAGCCTGATTGCCGGCATTTCGCTCGCGATGCCGATCCTCCTCTGGCAGGTCTGGGCATTTGTCAGCCCAGGGCTCACGAACGCCGAGCGACGAAGTGCGCGCCCGTGGCTTCCCCTGGCGCTCGCACTCTTCGCCCTCGGCGCGGTCATCGCGTGGAGCGTGCTCCCCTTTGCGGTTGGATTCCTTCTCAGCTTCGGGAGCGACGACCTCTTGCCGATGATCGCCGCCGATCGATATTTCGGATTCGTCAGCGGCCTCGTCTTCCTGTTCGCGGTTGCTGCGGAGTACCCGATCCTCCTCGTCTTCCTCTCTCGCGTTGGAGTGATCACGTCCGCCAAGCTCCGCGCGTGGCGCAAAGGTGCCATCGTCGGAGCGGTGATCATCAGCGCGATCGCCACACCGGGGACCGATCTTGTCAGTCCGCTGGTCCTCGCGATCACTCTCCTCTTGCTCTACGAACTCTCTATCCTTCTCGTGCGCGCGGGTGGCCGATGACCGCGAATCGCCGAGTGATCCTCTTGACGGGGCTCTCGGGCGCAGGAAAGACCACTGCGACGAAGTCGCTGGAGGACATCGGATTTCGGACCATCGACAACCTCCCGTACGAGCTGCTTCCAGCGCTGGTCGAGAAGATCGCCGCTGATCCGCAGCGATTTGCGCGAGTCTGCCTCGTCGTCGACGCCCGCGACGGCGATCCAAGTCGCACGATCGAACTCGTGCGAACAGGAGCGGCGTCGATCGGTGTCAGCGCACGCATCATCTATCTGGACGCACGAGACGACGTGTTGATCCGCCGGTTCAGCGAAACACGGCATCGGCACCCCCTGGGGGGTGCGGTGGATGCCCCGCGCTCCGTTGCGGAGGCGATCGCCGCGGAGCGCCGCCTGCTGAGTGCCACGCGCGAGGCGGCGGACGCGGTGATCGACACGAGCGACCTGAGCGGGCGAGAGCTCAGGGATCGCCTGGTTGCGGAGGCGCTTGAGAGCGAAGAACGAGTGGCCATTCGACTGACGAGTTTCGGGTACAAACACGGCATCCCGCTCGAGGCGGATTTGGTCTTCGACGTTCGCGCAGCGGCGAATCCCCACTGGGTCCCTGAGTTGCGCCCCCTCGACGGCCGTTCGAAGGAGATCAGCGACTTCGTCCTGGGCGATCCCACGGGGGCCGCGCTCATGCAGTCGATCGAGCGCTACCTCGATGCAAGTGTTGCCGCCTACCTTGCAGACGGGCGTGGCCGTTTGAGCGTTGCGATCGGTTGCACTGGAGGTCGACACCGTTCCGTGGCGATTGTTGAGGCGCTCGCGCATCGCCTTCCGGCGATCGCGGGCTCCGCCCCGATTGTGGTAGAGCATCGCGATCTCGCGAGGAGTTAAGGGGTGGGGCTCCGCTCCTTCATTCGCGAGTCGCTGCAGCAGCGAAGGCGTGGCGGCGCAGGGCAGCGGGTCGTGGTGCTCGGCGGCGGGACGGGTATGGCGACCGCGCTCCGCGGACTCAAGCGGGAGCGGGTCGCCCTCACGGCAATCGTTTCGCTCGCAGACGATGGTGGCTCCTCTGGCATCTTGCGAGAGCAGCTCGGCATTCCACCAGTCGGCGATCTTCGCAACTGTCTGATCGCACTCGCCGACGCTGAGTCGACGGCAGGCGCCCTCCTCCAACACCGTCTCCCTGCGGAGCGCGGGGCGACGCGAGGCCACCCGGTCGGCAACCTGCTTCTCGCCGCGGCGATCGCGGAGGAGGGGGGCGATCTTGAACGCGGTATCGAGCGCGTCCATCGCATCCTTCACGTACGCGGCCGGGTGATCCCTGCAACCTCCGGCGCGCTGCGCCTGCGCGGGCGCACGCGAGCAGGCGTCAGCGTCCTCGGTCAGGCGGCGCTTGCACGAACCCGCGGAATCGAACGCGTCGCCCTCGAGGCGGGAAGCGTCAAGGCGACGGAGGGTGCGCTCGATGCTATCCGCGATGCGGATCTGCTCGTCCTCGGCCCCGGGAGTCTCTACACGAGCGTCATCCCGCACCTTCTCGTCCCTGAGATTCGCGAGGCACTCGGGCAACGGCGCGCTCCGCTGATCTGGGTGGCGAACGTGGACGAGCAGGAGGGCGAAACCGAGGGGATGGATCTCGACGCGCACCTCGACGCGCTGGTCGAGCACGGCGCTGAAGACCTCATCGACCTGGTGCTCGCCTCTACGCCCGCGCCACGAGAATCGGGCGTGGCCGGCGTGCCCCTTCAGCCACGCGTTGCGCGGGAGACGAGCAGGAACGGAGCAGCGCGACCACCGATCGAGGTGCGGGCCATTGCGTCACGGTTGCGGCCGCACCTGCACGACCCGGTGCTCCTTGCCAAGGCGCTCCTCGCGTCGCGGGCACGCCTGAAGGGGGGAGATCGGTGAGTCAGAGTGCGCGTGAGTTGGTCGCAAACGTTCGCCATGAACTCGCCGCGGTGCTTCCAGAACGGCCATGCTGCCGAGAAGCGGAACTCGATGCACTGCGCGACTCCGGCCGCAGATCGGATGTTGCAACTGCTCGCACGGTCCATCAGCTCAGCGGAGACTCACTCGTGATCGCGGCGTCGGGGACACCACGGGAGCTGGCGCTGCGTCGTGCGACCATGCTGGCTTCGCGACGGGCTCCTCAGCACTGCAGGAGCGCATTTCTGCGAGGAAGGATCTTGGCGCGTGGCTCCCTCTCTTTCGCGAGAGGAGGTTCCCACTTGGAGCTGGTGCTCGCCCGTGCAGAGGCGATCGTGCTCGCACAGGCATTCGCCCACGTCGGGTTCCCTGGCCAACTCCGCGAACGTCGCGGCCGCGGGGTGCTCGTATGGAAGCGCCGTGCAGCGATCTTCGACCTCTTGCGGCGCCTTGGGGCGGGGAGCTCGGTTGCGGAGGTCGAGGCACGCGGCGTGCTTCGAGAGGTGCGCGGCGAGTTGAACCGAAGCATCAACGCCGAGACTGCGAACCTACAACGCACCGTTCGGGCCGGCATGCGCCAGGCAGAGGCGATTCGACGGCTCGAAGATGCTGGAGCGTTGGAAGCGGGTGGTTCCATGCATCGTGTCGCCCTGGCGCGACGTGAGCATCCGGATGCCACCATCGCCGAGCTTGGCGACCGGCTTCGTCTGACGCGAAGCTCGGTGCAACGCAGCCTGAGCGCTCTCGAACGCCAGGCGGCCGCACTTCCACGCCGGGCTCTGCCATGATCTCCATATGACGAACCGTGATACACCGCTCCTCGTCGCAAACTGGAAGGCGAATCTCGCACCCGCTGAAGAGGTGGCGCTCGCCGGACAGATCGCGACCGAGGCGACGCGACGCGAAACCAAGCCTGGGAGCCTGATGATCGCTCCATCGACACTCGGCGCTGTCCCGGTCGCCTCGCTGCTTGCGCGAGAGCACGGATCGCTGCAGATCGGGATCGCGGCGCAGGATGTGTCGGCGCTCGAGCCTGGTGCGCATACCGGTGAGGGTCCCGCGCCCCACCTGCTCGGCATTGCACGCGCGGTGATCCTGGGACACTCTGAACGTCGCGATCTGGGCGAGACTGGCGCGCTCATCGGGAAGAAGGTTGCGCGCGCGGTTGCGGCTGGGCTTTCGCCGATCGTCTGCGTCGGCGACCGTGACCGAGAGGCGACGACCGAGCAACGGTGCGACGAGGTGCGTGCGCAGTGGCACGAGCTCATGGAGAGCGCTGTGCAATCTGGCAGCAGCCTTGCGGCACTGATCGACGTCGGCGTATTCATCGCATACGAACCAGTGTGGGCGATCGGGAGCGGCGACGCCGCTGACCCTGAACTGGCGGGTCGCGTGGCGGCCGCACTCCGCGGGCTCATCACCGACGAGGTGAAGGTGCTCTACGGCGGGAGTGTGCGCGCCGAACGCGCGTCGTCGTTCTTCGCTGGGGGAGGGGCAGCGCGTCTGGATGGACTCCTCGTTGGGGGCGCCTCACTTTCGAGCGAGAGTCTCCTGGACATCTCCACCGCGCTCGGCACCTCACGATGAATCTGGGAGCGGAACGTCCGCTCGTTGTGCTCGTGATCGACGGCTTCGGCATCGGGCCAGCGGGATCAGGAAACGCGGTTGCTGCTGCCGTAATGCCAGCCTGGCGCGGCTTGCTTGCCCGTTGGCCACACGCCGAGCTCGACGCCAGCGGCACTGCTGTCGGACTCCCTGAGGGCCAGATGGGGAACAGCGAGGTCGGACACTTGAACATCGGGTCTGGACAGCGCGTGCCGCAAGAGCTACCTCGGATCAACGCCGCGATCAAAGATGGCAGCTTCGCGCAGCAGCCAGAGCTTCTTCGCGCGTTGCGCGCGGCAGCGAAGGGTCGGCTCCACATCTGCGGTCTGCTTGGACCAGGCGGCGTCCATGCGCATGACGATCACCTCGTTGCCCTTGCGGCCACAGCCGCGGCGCACGGCGTGCGCTCGATCATCCTCCACCTCTTCCTCGACGGTCGAGACACGCCACCACGCTCTGCGCTCGAGCATCTCGCCAGTTTCGAAGCGCGACTCTCCCGATCCGCCCCATCGGCCACGATCGCGACGCTCTCGGGCCGCTACTTTGCGATGGACCGCGATCAGCGCTGGGAGCGAACCGCTCGCGCGGTCGCCGCCATCGCTTCTGCAGAGGGGGAGCGCGTCGAACATCCGCGCGATGCGATCGAACAGGCCTATCGGCGCGGTGAGAGCGACGAGTTTGTCGCCCCGACAGTCGTTGGGGGCGGTCGTGAATCTGCACTCCGGGCTGGTGACGTGGTGATCCATGCAAACTTCCGAGCGGACCGAGCCCGCCAGCTTGTGACGGCCATAAACGCTCTGACGTTCGATCATTTTGTGCGTCCAGCGAACCTCCCCGTACCCGTCTGGGGCATGAGTGCCTATGGCGAGGGCGTCGGGACGCCGTCCATCTTCGGACCTGTCCAGGTGCCCTCCCTCGCCTCTGCGCTTGCCGATGCGGGCCTCTTACAGTTTCATGTTGCCGAGACTGAGAAGTATGCCCATGTGACCTACTTCTTCAACGGGGGTCGAGAGGAGCCTTTCTCGGGCGAGCGTCGATTGATGATCCCAAGCCGCCCCGTTGCGACGCACGATCTCGCGCCGCAGATGCGCGCGGCCGAGATTTCGGATGCGGTCGTCGAGGCGCTCTCGATCGGGAGCGAGGCGTTCATCCTCGCGAATCTTGCGAACCCCGACATGGTTGGACATACGGGCGACCTGGACGCAACGATTCGCGCCTGCGAGGCTGTTGACGATGCGATCGGCAAGATCGCAGAGGCAGTGACCGCGCATCCTGGGGCCACGCTGCTCATCACCGCGGATCACGGAAATGCCGAATCGATGCTGAGCGGCTCAGGTGGGCCGATGACGAGCCATACCCTCGCTCGTGTGCCCATCTTGATCGCCGGCGCTCGTGCCGCTGGCATCCGACTCAGCGATGGTGCGCTCGAAGATGTCGCCCCAACGATCGGTGCGTTGACAGGACTTCCGCTCCCGTCCACCATGACGGGCCGATCGCTCCTCGTTCGGGTCTAGAGGGGAGTGCTACACTGGGCGCACGCGGGGTTGCCGCGCATGCATCGGAGGTAGCCATGAACCCCATTCTCGCCGTCGGCCAGATCATCGTGAGCGTGTTCTTGATCGTTGCGATCCTGATGCAGGCCCGAGGTGTGGGTCTGAGCTCTGCCTTCGGCGGTGACTCGAGTGTGTATCGATCACGTCGAGGGGTCGAGCGTCAGTTGATGCGCTTTACGGTGCTGCTCACGATCCTCTTTGTGCTCTTCTCGCTGGTTGGCTATCTCCAGTCCAACTAATCGGGCGAGTCGCTCGCCCATGAGTGTGCGCGCTCCGGGTCCTCGATGAGCCTCGTGCGACGCATCGCCATCCTCCTCTTTTTCGGCGTGGCGCTGGCGAGCGCGATGGCGCAAACGGGGCTGATTGGTGGAGCCCGACCAGGCGGCGGCCTCTCCATTGGCATCGCCCTGCCGAGTGGCCCAACCACGCTGCGGGAAGGCGTGATCGGTCTTCCCGAGCGGCCGATTCCACTCTTTGCGTCGACGGGGGCCGACCGTGCCATTGTTGCGCTCACGTATCGCGGGCTGACGCGACTCGACGCGGGCGGCTATCCGACAGCCGATCTGGCAACGTCGTGGAGCGTCAGTGAAGACGGCCTGACCTGGACCTTCGTCCTCGACCCGACCGCTCGATGGGAAGATGGCATCGCGGTCACGGCCGCGGATGCACAGTTGACGATTGGCTTGGCGGGCGAACTTCGACGAGATGGTGGCTATTGGGAGGCGCTCACCGTCGAGGTGAGCGAGGCAACCGGAGATCTCGTGATCCGCGCGCCACGCGCCCTTGCAAATCTTCCAGCCCTCCTTGGCACGCTGCCCCTCCTGCCCGCACACCTCTTCAGCGGAACCGCCGCCCGTGACATCCCGCAGCTCGAGGCGGCCGCAACTCCGATGGGGAGCGGTCCGTTCAGGGTTCTGGCGATGGATGGAGGCGCCGCGGCACTCGAGGTGCGCAGCGACCTTCTCGCCGGAGATCGTGCTGCGCGAACGCTGATGCGAGAGGGGGCGACGGGCCTCCCCGTCGATGCAATCGCTCTCCGCTTCTATGGAACAGAAGAGGAGGGCCTCAGTGCCTGGCGGAACGGAGAACTCGACGCTCTCGTCGGACTCGCACGTGAGTCTTCGCAGGCCGCGCTTGTCGAAGGCGGCCGCACCGTTGAGCTTGGCTCTACGACCTTCAATGGGATCGCCGTCAACCTGCGCCCACGGACGGTGCTGCGCCACCCAAAGTTGCGACTCGGTCTCCGCGCACTCTTGAATCCATCGGCGATCACGACTGAATATGGGGGCCGCGAAGTTGCCGCGCCGGTCTCTCCGCTTTCGTGGGGCTGGACTGAGGTGCCCCAACCGGTTCGCGGACCCGAGTATGCGGCGAGGCAGTTTGAGGGGGCGAAGTGGAAGTTCAAAGACGGGATCTGGCTCGACGCCGACAAGAAGCCGGTGAGCCTCGAGATCCTCACGCTCCCGTCTGGCCCGTACCCAGAAGATACGGCCGTTGCCATGCAGGCCGCATCAGCATGGATCGCATTCGGAGTGCCAACCATCGTCACGGAGGTCGATGCACAGACCCTCACCGCGCGTCTCGCAACGGGAGACTTCGACCTGGTGGTGTTGAATGTGGACATCGGAATCGATCCTGACCTCTACCCCCTGCTCGGCTCGGCTGCGGTGCTCAGCGGGGGCAATGTGGTCGGCATCCAGCTCAAGGAGCTCGATGCGCTGCTGAACGAGGCACGGAAGCCGACTGAGCGAGCAGCGCGCGTGAAGGCGCTCGCCGCAGTTCAGCGATGGTGCGCGGCGAACAACTACGTGCTGCCGATCCGCTTTAAGGCAGAGGAGTTGCTGGTGGCCCCTCGACTCAGCGGCCTCACCCCGCTCCTCGTCCGTGAGCCCGAGACTCACCTTCGGGATGTGCTATCTTTCCGCCTCGCGGCTCCGTGATCGCTCGCGGGGCTACGTTCGGGTCGAGGTGGCGGAATTGGCAGACGCGCTGGCTTCAGGAGCCAGTGTCCGCAAGGACGTATGGGTTCAAGTCCCTTCCTCGATACCAGCAACAGCGTCGAGGACGCAACACCTGTGCCCAGGTGGCGGAATTGGTATACGCGTACGTTTGAGGGGCGTATGACGCAAGTCATCCGGGTTCAAGTCCCGGTCTGGGCACCACTCACCTCGTGACACTGCCGCAAGCGGGCGGCTGCACCGGGCGGTTAGCTCAGTTGGTAGAGCACCTCGTTTACACCGAGGGGGTCGGGGGTTCGAGCCCCTCACCGCCCACCATCACCCGATTGGCCGGAGCCCCCAACCGCGTGGCCGACCGCGGAACCCTCCATTGCGCCCTCTCGCCGCGGAGGGTATCCTCCTCCCGTTGGTGTTCGAGGTCGCCGTGGCAGGCGGCCGACGGGCCGAGATAGCTCAGTTGGTAGAGCACGCGCCTGAAGAGCGCGGTGTCGCCAGTTCGAATCTGGCTCTCGGCACCATCAGCGGACGTACACGGTGCGGAAGTGGCTCAGTTGGTAGAGCATCACATTGCCAATGTGAAGGTCGCGGGTTCGAGTCCCGTCTTCCGCTCCAACACTTCGGGAGATCCGGGGTCGTTGCCCCTTCGTCTAGTGGTAGGACACCGGACTTTGGATCCGTGAACCGAGGTTCGAATCCTCGAGGGGCAGCCAACAGAGTTCGGGGCGACGTACCCAAGCGGTCTAAGGGGGGGGTCTGCAAAACCCCTATTCGCCGGTTCGAATCCGGCCGTCGCCTCCACCGCTCCACCCATGGCCTCTCCTGCCTGACTGGCAGGTGCTACACTCCGCCTCTGCCTTTCGGCTCCGGCCCGCTGCGCAGGTTGCGTAGGGTGCACCGGGGCGAATCCATAGGAAGGAGTGCGCAATGCGCCGCTATGAGCTCATGATGATCTTGCGACCGGATGTCGCGGAAGACCGCAGCAAGGCGATCTTCGAACGGACGGTCCGCTCCATCAACGATGCGGGCGGGAACATCCTGAAGAACGTTCCGTGGGGTCGCCGTCGTCTTGCCTACGAAGTCGAGGGACACCGAGACGGCATCTATCAGATCTACCTCTTCGAGGCTCCCGCGGCATCGATCGCGGAACTTGAGCGCGTCCTTCTGATCACAGAAGAGGTGCTGAGGCACCTTGTCATCCGAGACGAGCGACCAGCCTCTGCAATCAGCGATGAGCTGGAAGAAGAGGCGGCAGATGCCGCCGCAGCCGCTGCGGCCGAAGCTCGGCTCGACGAGGCAGAGAGCGACGCCGCCCCGGCCGCAGTCGGCGTCGACGGAGAGTAGCGCATGTCATTCGCGAAGATCAGCATCATCGGCAATCTTGGAGCAGATCCGGAGTTGAAATACACCACCGACGGGAAGCCGCGCCTCGAGATGCGCGTCGCAACCAACGAGCGTCGGAAGTCCGCAAGCGGCGAGTGGGAAGACAAGACGACGTGGTACCGCGTCATCATGTTCGGCGAGCGGTCCGTGAAGCTTGCCGAATGGCTTCGGAAGGGACGCAAGGTGTACGCCGAGGGGCGGCTTCAGGTGGACCTGTATGACTCCAAGGACGGAGAGAAGCGCGTTGCACTCGACATCCTCGCCAGCGAGGTGGTCGTCGTCGATCGCAATCCCGATGCCGACCCGAACGCTCCACGACCAACGCGAGCCGCGACGTCGAGCGCAGCTGTCGGCTCGGATCAGGTCCCGGCGTCGACGCCGAGCGATCTCGACGACCTACCGTTCTAATCCAGTTCACACCGCAACGTTGAGAGGAGAGGATCATGGCTGAAGCACCAAAGCGATTCAAGAAGCGCGAGGACAAGTTCGGCGCTGCCCGACGTCGTCGCACCTGTTCATTCTGCGGTGACAAGCGCGGAGTGATCGACTACAAAGAGGTGAACAGGCTCCGCCGATTCATCTCAGATCGTGCGAAGATCGAACCACGCCGGAAGACAGGGAACTGCACGCAGCATCAGCATGAGCTGACGGTTGCCCTGAAGCGTGCTCGTCAGATGGCGCTCCTGCCGTACGCCCCGCAGCACCAGGGATAGTCCTCATGGCGTCGAGCGAGGCGAAGTCCCCAACCGCATATTTCGACGGGGAGTTCCGCCCGCTCGCAGATGCGAAGGTCAGCGTGATGACGCACGCCTTCCTCTACGGCACCGCCACGTTCGAAGGGATTCGGGCCTATTGGAACGCCGAGCAGGGCGAGCTCTACGCGCTCAAGCTGAACGAGCATCTCGAACGCCTCCGGGCCTCTTCGAAGATCTTGATGATGGATCCGCTGCCTGAGGTGGCGGAGCTGCGGAAGATCGTCGTCGAGCTCCTGCAGCGGAACGGGTTTCGCGAGGATGTCTACGTTCGCCCAAGCGTCTACAAGAGCACGGAGGCGATCGGCGTCCGGCTGCACGAGCTGAAGAACAGCTTCTATGTGATCGCCATTCCGTTCGGGAATTACATCGATGTAGACAACGGCATTCGCTGTGCGACGGTGGCCACGCGCCGTACCGCCGATTTGGCGATCCCGGCGCGGGCAAAGGTGGTGGGGAACTACGTGAACAGCGCCTTCTCCAAGAGCGAGGCCATGCTGAACGGTCACGATGAGGCGATCGTGCTCACCGAGGCGGGAAAGGTGTCGGAGGGCTCAGCCGAGAACCTCTTCCTCTTGCGTGGGGACACCCTGATCTCTCCGGGCATGAACGACGACATCCTCGAAGGGATCACGCGTGCCGCGGTGATCGAGATCGCTCGGGAGCTTGGGATCAAAGTCGTCGAGCGATCCATCGATCGGAGCGAGCTCTACATCGGCGACGAGCTCTTCCTCTGCGGCACTGGGGCACAGATCTCGCCCGTTGTCGAGGTGGATCATCGTTCGATTGGTGGCGGCGGTATCGGCCCGGTCACGAAGCGCATCCAAGAGCGGTATTTTGCCGCCGTTCATGGGCGCGTCCCCGAGTATTCGCACTGGCTCACCCCGATCTACGGAGCGAAAAAGGGCGGCGCCTAGCTATTCGTTCAACGTAGAGAGATCCGCACCCGTGATGATCTGGATGTCCACGGTGACCGACGGATCGTCGATCTCGACAGCGGTGATCCCCATGATCCGTTCGATCAGTGCCAGCGTCACGGGAACGCGGAGCGCGGCTCCGTTGTAGACAGAGAGACGCGTCTGCAAGAGGCCGATCTCAGGGGGCGTGATGCCACTCGGTGCCGTCGCCTCGAGGCCGGCCCTGATGAGTCGAGCGGCGAACGCACCGGCCTCACCTGGTCGCCCGGTGCCATTCAGCACCCAGATCTTCGCCGCCTCGCGTTCGACTGACTGCTCTTCCACTTCATCTGGCGTCGGTTCGGCGGCAAAGGCCGCGAGGATCGCTCGCCGGATCTTCTCCACATCGGGGACGATGATGTAGCCGCGCTCGTCTGCTCCTACCGTCTGGTAGACCGGCGGCGCGAAGACCAGGCTCTTGAGGTTGCTCGCGTC
>CAINCM010000223.1 GCA_903847005.1 uncultured Chloroflexota bacterium
CGCTCGCCGAGGAACGGCAGCGCAAGGATGGAGACCAGCACCGGGTTCAGCGACGAGACGAGGGCCACAAACGCGCCGCTGCTGAAGATGATGCCGATGTTGCCGAGCGTGTACGCACCCCACGGCTCGATGAGGCCGGTGGTCGCGGCGCGGGCGAGACCGGGGTGTCGGAAGCCACCGAGTTCGCTGCGCAGCGCGCCGATGACGAGCAGCACGAAGGAACCGATCGCAAGCTCCAACACGAGGAAGGTGTCGTTCCCCATCCCCGACGAGAGGACGTAGTCAGAGGTGGTCGCGCCGAGGCCCCATGCGGTCGCCGAGCCGAGCGCCGCCAAGATCCCGACCGTTCGACGGGAGGCGCCGCGCACTGCGCCTGCGGCGCCGCCCCTGCTGCTCACGCCTTCGGCTTGACCCAGTTCGGCATCTCGGCCTCGAAGACCGGGAGAGGAATCTGGCCGTGACCGATGGCGTGATCGTGGAACGACTTGATGTCGAACTTGGCGCCGTCGCGCTGCTCGATCGCCTTGCGCGTGCGCTGGATAGCGCGTTGTCCCACCTTGTAGCAGAGCGCCTGCGCCGGCCACGCGATGTATCGATCCGTCTCGATCTCGGCGTCTGTTCGCGGCAACCCGACCGACTCCATGAACTCCACGCCCCTGTCGCGCGTCCAGCCGAATGCGTGGATGCCCGTGTCGACGACGAGCCGCGCGGCGCGGTGCGCCTGCCCCTGCAACATGCCGAAGCGCTCCATCTCATCGCGATAGAGCCCGAGCTCGTCCGCGAGTCGCTCAGAGTAGAGACCCCACCCTTCCACGTACGCGTTCCCCGCAAGGTGCGAGGCGTGCTTCCGCAGGTCGGGAAGGAACTCGAGCTCCATCTCGAGCGCGAGCTGGAAGTGGTGGCCCGGGATCGCCTCGTGATACGTGGTCGGGGCGAGCGCGTGCAGGAAGCGCGACGGGAGGTCGTAGCCGTTCACGTAGTACGTCCCCGGCCGCGAACCGTCGGCCGCCGGGCTGAAGTAGTAGGCCGCAGGTGCGTCCTTCTCCTTGAACTCCTCCACCGCCTTCACGTCGCAGCCGGCCTTCGGGAATCGGCCGAACACCTTCCCCGCTTCGGCGTACCCACGATCGATGTCTTCCTTGATGCGCGCGATGAGCGCCTCCTTCGAGGCAGCGACGTTCTTCGGATCGCTCTCCGCCGCGTCGCGCAGCTTCTCGATGGAGCCACCATGGCCGAGCTTGGTGGAGATGACCTTCATCTCCTCCTGGATCTCTGCCCACTCCTGGAGTCCGATCTCGTGCAGCTCCTTTGGATCGAGGTTCAGCCCCGTCCAGCTGCGGATCGCCACCTTGTAGAGTTCGGCGCCGTTCGGAGCCGAGCAGAGGCCGGGCACCTCCCGCGCCTTCCCTCGGTAGCTCCCGGTCACCGCCTCGTAGTAGCGCTTGATCTGCGGATCAACGTACTCGGCCACCACCTTCGCGAGCTCGACGCGCTCCGCATCACCAGCAACGTTCGCGGCGGTGACGATCGGCGACTCACTGGCGGGGATCGCCATCAAGCCGTCGAGCTGCGCGATGAGGCGCTCCGTGGAGATCTTCGAGGCCACAAGGCCGCGCCTCTCCGCCTCCGTCACACGCTCAATGTAGCCATCCATGAACTTAGGGAAGGCCTTGAGACGGCTCACGAGCTTTGCGAACTTCTCTGGCGTTTTTGCATCCTGGAAGGCGGCAATCTGCGGAAGGAGCGTCTGCACCCCGTCCATGTGATCTACGGCCGACAGAAGGTCCATGCGATGGTTGTCCTTCTCGATCGCAATCTCTGCACCGACCTTCATCAGGTCGCGCGTGATCTTCCATTCGATGTCGAGCCCCTCGTCGCCGATCGCCGCGGCCG
>CAINCM010000224.1 GCA_903847005.1 uncultured Chloroflexota bacterium
CTCCCTGACCAAGCCGAGCAGGAGGTGCTCCGTACCAATGTAGTTGTGCCCGAGTCGGCGCGCCTCATCGATCGCGAGTTCGATGACCTTCTTGGCGCGGGGGGTGAGACCGATCTCGCCGAGGACGGGGCGCTCACCGCGGCCGATGATGAACTCCACCGCCTGGCGCACCTTCGCCAACTCGACGTTGAGGTTCTCGAGGACCTTTGCCGCCACCCCCTCGCCTTCGCGCACGAGGCCAAGGAGGAGATGTTCGGTGCCGATGTAGTTGTGATTGAAGCGCTGCGCCTCATCTTGGGCGAGCGTCAGCACCTTCCTGGCGCGGTCCGTAAAGCGATCGAAGCGGTCAGCCGTGGCCATGCGCTCCTCCGATCTCCGCGCAAGTGCGCCATGCGCAGCGCTGCAGCGCGGATGTGAAGTCTACCACCGCCCGTTCACGAGGAGACCGAGCGTGGTGCGGCGCCGTGCGCCGCACCACGAGGCGGGTTACGCCTCTTCGCTCGCCTTCTCTGCGTTTGGTGTCCCCTCGGCGGATGCTGCGGAGGGTGTCTCCTCCGAGGCGTTCGCCGCCGACGGCTCGGTGGCTGGTGCCTCTCCCGCGGATGCACCGCTCTCGGCCATCTTGTCGCGGATGCCAGCGAAGGCCGCCGCGAGCGTGAGGTCCAGGCCCCCCTCTGGCTCCTGGACCGCGCCCTCCATCGAGAATCCGCGCTCGGGTCGCGCTCGTCGCGTCTCCTTCTTCGGCTGCTCGGCTGGGGTTTCGCGCACCGGCGTCTCCTCCGCCTGCTTGAGGCTGAGGCCGAGTCGGTGACGCTCTGAGTCGAGGCTGATCACCTTCAACTTGAGCGTCTGCTCGTCCTTCACCACGTCGCCGGGATGGAGCACTCGGTTGTGCGAAAGCTCGCTGATGTGGATGAGTCCCTCGAGCCCGTCTCGAACACGCACAAACGCGCCGAAGTTGACGAGCTTGGTGATCGTCCCCTCGACGAAATCGCCGATCTTGATGTCCGCGATCGCGGCATGCCACGGATCAGGCTGCAACTTGCGAATGGAGAGGCTGATGCGACCACGCTCCGTGTTGATGTCGATGACCTCGGCATCGACCTTGTCGCCCACCTTGTAGTCCGCCTCTGGGTTGGCAACCTTCGACCAGCTGATCTCACTCTTGTGGATGAGGCCGTCGATGCCGCCGAGATCGATGAAGAGCCCGAACGGCGCGATCGAGCGAACGCTGCCGCTCACCTTCTGGCCGACGGAGAGGGTGCTGAAGAGCTCGTCACGCTTCTCGCGTCGCTCCTCGTAGTGTGCGACCTTCTCGGAGAGGATGAGGCGATTCCCCTTTCGGTTCACCTCGAGGATCTTCATGCGGAGCTTGCGCCCAACATACGGCTGCAGCTTCTCGGCGATTTCCTGGATCGCGTCGCGCGGCGCATCCCCAGCCGGTCGTCGCGGGAAGTCCACGATCTGGCTGATCGGCACGAAGCCGCGAATGCCGCAGTCGACGATGAGGCCGCCCTTGTTATGGTCGATGACGGTTGCCTCGATGATCGTCCCCGCATCGAGCTGCTCCTGCATCGTGCGCCACTTGCGCTCGAGGCCGGCACGCCGGATGGAGAGGACCACGTGCCCATCTTCCGATTCTGGCTGCATGACGTAGACCAGCACGGTGTCGCCCACGTTGAGGGCCGGGCCCTCTTCGCCGTTGCGGCCGTGAAGCTCGCGGCTCGAAACCACGCCTTCGCTCTTTCCGCCGATGTCGACGAGCACCTCGTCCGAATCGACACGCACCACGGTCCCGTCGAGCACGTCGCCGGACTTCAGGTTCTTGATCGGCGCGCCCGCAAACGCGAGCAGCTCCTCCATGGTGGTTGGCTCTGGACCCGTCCAGGCGCGCGCAGCGGGTGCCGTTGCCGGCGTCGCTGTTGTGGTGGATTCGTGCGTCACAGCCTGGGCCTCGCCACTCGCATCGGGGGCCTGCACCTTGACGCTCTTTCGCTTCGCTGGCGCCTTCGCCTTTCGTACGACCGTTTCGCCGCCCTCGACGGGTGCCCCGTTGAGGGACGTGTTCTCCTGGTTTTCAGTCACGTGTATTGGTACTCCTTCAAAACGTATTCGCGCTCACGAGGCGACACCACGGATGCAGAGCAGGTGGGGTGACCACGCGGTCGCGTCTGGCGAGCCTACCACAGGCTCCGCCCTCGCCCTCAGGGCAGCTGCAGCACCTGGCCCGGCTTGATCACGTAATCAGGTCCGGGGATGTTGTTGAGTTCGGCGAGCACCTTCCACTCGCCGCAGCCAATGGAGAGCGAGCAGGCGATCGAGTAGAGGCCATCGCCCTGGCGGACCACGTAGGTCGCACCTGAGCCAGAGGTTGGCGCCGGGGTCGCCGTCGGCGAGGGGGTCGGTGTCGCAGTCGGCGAAGGGGTCACCGATGCGGTGGCGGTGGGGAGCGCACTTTCGGTCGGCATGGCGCTGCTCGAGGCCTCGCTGCTGGGCACTGGACTCTCGGCCTCAGCGCTTCCGATGATCGACTGGACAACTGGGGCGAGTGCAGTGGTCACTGGACCGCCGCCGACGATGAGCAGCGCAGCGAGTGCGGCAACCGCTACGAGGCGTGCCCAGGGGCGAGATGGTGCAGGCGGCGCAGCGAGATCATCCGAGTGGATGAGTGGGTCGCCGATCGGTTGATGTGGTGCGAGGGTCGCTGCGAGCGAGCCGAGTGCCGCCTCGCGCGCGGCACGGATCTCACACTCCGCGCCGACGAGGCAGCGACGTTCGCGGACCTGGTGGGAGAGCTCTGGTCGAGCGGCGTCTGCTCCACAGCGGCTTGGGTGGCGGGGTCGGCCGGGCTGGATGCTCCCCGTGCCGTCGAGAAGCCAAGGACACGGAGTGAGCTGCGTGTCGTTCACAGCGTGAGGATACCCGACCCGCACGCTCCCGTGACCGGTGCGCTTCGGCGCGCCATCTGCGTGTGATGCGAAACGTCCCCAAGACGCCAAAGAGCCCGGCGACGACCTATCTTGCCGAGGAGCTGCCCCCTCAGTA
>CAINCM010000225.1 GCA_903847005.1 uncultured Chloroflexota bacterium
CGAGCACGGCCATCGAGGCGGGGAAGACCACATCGAAGCCGATCGTGGCGGGCTCTGGGAGCGCGGCTCCCGCAATCCAGCCGGCAAGGGTGGCAAGGTTCCACGGAACGAAGATGCTGAGCCCCGCGTACCAGGCACCGGGAAGATCGATGCGTCCGAGCCGTGCGATGTGCGTGCTGGTGAGTGCGAATGCCTCGTCCGTGAGCAGGAAGGCAATGCCGGCGCGGACACGTTTCGGGAGCGCGGCCGCATGCGGTGCGATCGAGGCGGCGTAGAGGAAGTGCCTCGCGTTGAGAAGCCAGACAAGGAGCACGATCGAGCCCCACGGCGCCGCTACCGCGAGGAGCCCGACCGCTGCGAACTGCGATGCGCCCGCAAAGAGGATCGCGCTGAAGGCGGCGGTCTCGACGAGCGAGAGCCCCCCTTCTCGCGCCGTGAATCCGAAGATCGTGCCGATGACGATCGCCAGCACCCAGATGCCGATCGAATCGATCGCGAGTCGACGTCGGGCCGCGTGAAGGCCGCCCATCACCGCGTCGCTCATGGTGCGGGCGTCAGGACGACCACCGGGATCTCTCGATCGGTCTTCCTCGCATATGCGGCGTAGACGCCGTAGGTGACATCATCCGTTCGCTTCAACAGGGTGCGGCGTTCGTCTCCCGTCACGACGTGCGCGAGATACGGACGCGAGACCCCGCGTCGAATGACGCGCACGTGCGGATCTGCCACGAGGTTCTCGTACCAGCTCGGATTCCCCGGCCGGCCGTAGTTGCTTGCCACGAGGACGATGCGATCGTGGTCTGCGAGATAGGTGATCACCGCACGTCGCGGAAGTCCGCTCCTGCGCCCTCTCGTCTCCAAGATGATGCCGGGTCGCCAGAAGAGGCTCGGAGAGATCCGTCCGTTGGTTGCGAGTGCGAGCCTCGCGTGGAGCGGAACAACAAGGCCGATCAGGCGGCCGAACCATCGCTGCGCACACTTCAGCAGCGCCGGACGCGGCGTCGCCCAATCGTCACGCGCCACTCAGCGCTCGGCGTAGAGATAGCGAACCGTGAGTGCGGCGGCCACGGCGCCGATGAGCGGTCCGGCAACATAGATCAGCGCGTAGGAGAGGTCGCCGTAGACAAGCGCCGGTCCGAACCAGCGTGCAGGGTTCATGCTGGCGCCGGAGAGCGCGCTCCCTGCAAGCATGCACGCGGTGACAGCGCCGCCCACATACAGCGCGCCGATCTGTGGCGCGCGCGCATCCGCGGCGGCGAGCAGGACCGCGTAGACCACGACCGCGGTCAGCACCGCTTCGATGCCGATCAGCAACGGTGTCCCAGGGCCCATGGATGGAAGCGGCGTCGCGCCGCTTGCGAACCCGTAGACGCTCGGTTCGCCGTCGAACCCACCGAACGCGAGCTTCAGGGCGAGACCAGCGAGGACGGCACCGGCGGACTGCACGGCGATGTACCGCACCCCTTCCACGGTGCGGATCTTCCCCACCAGCCAGAGGGCGACCGTGACGGCCGGGTTGAAGTGCGCACCGCTGATCGGGCCGAATGCGGTTCCCATCGCGGCGACGGCCAACCCGAAGGTGAGGGAGACCCCAAGGAGTCCGACCGCGCCTCCCGTCTGGGCGTCTGAGATCACCGCAGCGCCCCCGATCGCGATGAAGAGGAAGGTGCCGATCAGCTCGGCAGAGAGGGTCGAAAGCAGGGTTCGGCTCGGCATCTGTGGCCTCCTAAAACATCAACCTGTGTGCCGGGACGGCACTTGGAGGGTGAGTCTAGGGCAGAGCCCCTATCGGCGAGGAGCGGGATGGCGTATGCTTCGGGGGCTGGCCCGGACTTCGGGCAGCATAGGATGCACGCACGCGACCGAGATCAGTCAACCGTTCCCTCCTGGGCTCGCGAGACAAACCTTCGGAACACGAGGCGAGCCAACAATAGGAGTGAACGGAATGTACACAGACAAGAACCTGGTCTGCATGGATTGCAGCCAGGAGTTCGTATTCACGGCGCGGGACCAGGAGTTCTACGCCGAGCGCGGCTTCACCGAGCC
>CAINCM010000226.1 GCA_903847005.1 uncultured Chloroflexota bacterium
CTAAACGCGCTCCACATCTCGGTGGTGAACGTGAACTGCTGGCGCGCCGGCCATCGCTCGAACCTTGGAGGCTAGTGACTCGCTGATCGCAACAGATCGGTGCCGACCCCCCGTGCAACCAATCGCGACACTCAATCGACCGCGCCCATCTTCTAGGTACCTCTGAAGCGTAGCGCGAAGAAATGCAGCAATCGCGGCCTCAATCGAGATGCCAACTGCATCCTGTAGAACATAGGCGGCTACCTCGCGATCCCGACCATCCTTCGGGCGCAGCTCGGGTATCCAGTGCGGATTTGCTACGGATCGAACATCGAAGATGAGATCCGAATCAAGGGGAATTCCGTGTTTGTAGCCGAAGCTGGTGATGTGAACGGCGATCGAGGCATCGCCGCCCAACACCTCCTGAACCAACCGATCGCGTAACTCACGCGCCGATAGATCGCTTGTATCAATGACAGCATCTGCGATCTCCCGTGAAGCGCTCAGCAGCTCACGTTCAAGCCGAATTGCCCCAGCAACGTCGCTTGGTGCATCTACCGGACCGCCAAGCGGATGCCTATGACGCGTCTCACTGAAGCGCCGGATCAGCACATCGTCTCGGGAGTCAAGATAAATCACCCGGCATGAACCACCGATAGCGAGATTCGCGTTCCGAACGGCATCAATCGCGGCACGCGGATCTCCATCGCGCGCATCTATCACCAGACACAGCCGTGCGAAGCGTGCCGGCTGCTGCTGGATCTTTTCGATGAGGGCAGGGATCAACTCATTCGGCATATTGTCGATCGTTCGGAAGCCGATATCTTCGAGAGATTTCGTTGCGGTGCTCTTTCCCGCGCCAGAGAGCCCCGTGAGCAGTACCAGCCTGTGCGGAGTTGCGTCGGCCACCATCAGCGTCCCCCCACCCGCACCAGCCAGATCGTCAGTTCGTACAGAAGGTAGAGCACTGCCGAGAGCACGATCGGACTGATGAGATCGGTGCCAGGTGTGGCGAACGCCCCCACCACAACGGCCAGGACAAGTGCGTTCCTGCGCCAACGGCGGAGCTTTGCCGATGTCACAATCCCCACTCGCGAGAGGAGAACGAGAACGATCGGGTATTCGGTCGCGAGCCCAAACACGAGCATGAGTGAACCGACAAACCCGAAATATCGATCAGCAGCAATCAACGGGGTGAGATCTTCGGTCGCGAAAGAGAGGAGGAAGCTCACCGCGAACGGCAGCACAACCCAGGCGACGGCGATGCCGATGAGGAAGAGTGCGAGCGCGAGAGGAATCCACGGTCGCGCAGCGCGACGCTCGGATTCGGTAAGGCCCGGTCGAATGAATGCCCAAGCCTGCCAAAGCCAGATTGGCATCGCTAGCGCCACCCCGCCAATAAAGCTGAGCTGCATCCGAATGCCAAACGCATCCCCAACGCCAACGAAGTAGAGCGGGGTGTCGTTGAGTGGGGTGCGCAGCAGCGCGATCAGGTTGTCGCACCACGCGAACGTGATGATGCCTCCGGCCACGACCGCGGCGAGGGCGATTCCGACGCGCCGTCGCAGTTCGCTGAGGTGCTGCACTAGCGGCGCCGGTGCGTCGCTCAGTTCACGAGTGCGCGGCATCTCAGGTCTGATCCAGTGTTACGCCTTTCGCTTCGTACGTGCCGCCGAGGCGCGCGTTGCCGACTTCTTCGCGCGAGGTTTGGCTGGCGCGCTGGCGGTTCCTGACGTTGCTTCCTTGAATTCACGGAACGAATTCCCAACGGCCTTGCCGATTTCTGGCAGCTTCCCTGGCCCAAAGACCAGGAGCACAACGGCCAGGATCAGGATCAATTCAAACGGTCCGACGTTTGGCACGGAATACCTCCTCGTAGGGGGCTGGCGCCCTTAGGGTTGGAGTATAGCGAGGCGCCGCCCCCACTCTGCTGCGGCGGTGCCCAACGCCTTTTCCGTTTGTGCGTCGGCAGCGCCCGCATCGGTGATCCCGCGGCCGACATTAACAAGCAGGCCCCGCCCCGCGTAACCAACACCCGGGACGCCTGATGCGACGCCCTCCTTGGTGATGAGGCTCGCCTCACCCCCCTGCGCACCCACCCCGGGCACGAGAAGAGGGAGCCCAGGGGCTGCGGCGCGCACCTGTCGAAGTGCTGACACATCAGTCGCGCCGACAACCAGCCCGATACGACCCGCCACACCCTCTGGCCGGCGAGCTGCAAGTCGAGCGACTCGCTCCGCAAGCGTCTCCGCGGGGTCTTCCGCGCTAGCTCTTACCTGCAGGCCCTGCAGCTCACCTGCTTCGGCATTCGAGGTGCGGCAGAGAAGATAGGTGAACCGATCAGTGCGATCGAGCATCGGTGCAAGCGCGCCAATCCCAAGATAGGGATTCGCGGTCACGGCGTCGGCACCAAGGATGTCAAACAGGGCAATGCTTTGTGCTGCAACCGTTGTGCCGATGTCGCCACGCTTCGCGTCAACGATGAGCGGAATTTCTGATGGGATTTGTCGCCGTACGTGCTCCGCCAGCTGCATGCCCTCGATTCCGAGTGCCTCAAAGTAGGCAAGATTCATCTTGAATGCTGCCGTGTATGGCGCGGTGGCGGCAATCAGGGTCTCAA
>CAINCM010000227.1 GCA_903847005.1 uncultured Chloroflexota bacterium
AATCCGATGGCCGCAATCACGATCGTGAGTCCGCGGAGGTCGCCGCGGTTGCGGCGCAAGATGGCTGGGACGAACGCCTGCAGGACGCCGCCGACGAACGGGAAGAGTCCGATCAAGGTGGCGAGAGCAGGGGAGGCGCCGAGGGTCGCAACGAGCGGAATGGCTAGTCCGTCGCCGGCGAGCGCGACGGCGACCGCGTCGGAGATGGCGAGGGTGCCGAAGGCGGCGTAGCGGCCGGTGAGGAAGCGGCGCCAGTCGGCGGCGGCGCCGCTCACTCTGGCTTGGCGGCGGCGCCGCTCGCGCGGACCTGCTCTTCGATCTTGTCGACCTCTGCCGCAATGGCAGCGCGCAGGGAGTCAAGTTCGTCGCGCGCCTTTTCGGTGGCGTTGTCCACCGCGGTAAGCGTCTTCTTGATCTCCTTCACGGTGTCAAGTCGTGCACGAAGTGCATCGATCGCTTCACGGGCAGCGGAAAGATCGGCGCCGCTCCCCTCCGCCTTCACGCGGATCAGCGCCACCATGCGTGCCAGCCGATAGCTCGCTTCGAGGATCGCAACGTCCGGAGACTCCGGGTCCACGACGCAGAAGACCCCGTTCCGCGTGATCTGAAACGGTGCGTACCCTGCGGGCGCCGCCGACTCGCTGAAGACCATCAGCGCCACCTCGGCCTTCCGGTTCTCTCGCGCCTCCACGAGCTCCTTCTCGATGGCGGGCCCCGTCATGCTCTTGTCTTTGACTTCGACCACGATGCGAAGGGCCGCCGCGGACGCATCCTTCGCGTTGATGGTGATCACCGCGTCGCCCTTCTTGGAATCGGTCACCGCGCCTATGACCCCGCCGGTCCCCTCGATGTCGTCGTTGGTGGCGCGCAGCAGTTCGGTGTATTCGGCGATGATGCGGGTCTCGAAGTCGGCGCCCTTCGCCGTCCCCTTCTTCCGCTCGCCCTTCGCCGCCTTCTGCGACGCGTCGAGCTCCACGATCTTGAGCAGCACGTCGTCGAAGCGCTTGGCGATCTCCGCACGGAAGCTGCTCAGCGGCGACGCCTCTCGTGTCGGGTCGAGGAGGTGTGCAAGTTTGCTCGCGTCACCGTCGAAGTAGGTGCCGAGGATCGTGTTCAGCTTTCCGATCGCAGAGTCACGGCGGTTCTCGTCGAACAGGTCCTTGGTGAACTGCGCGAGCTGTCCCTTGTCGCCGATGAATCGCTCAAGCGTGGCGGGCATGACGCCGCCCTCGGTGGCAAAGTTCTTCCTGAGGATCTCCTCGACCTCTGCGGTCGCCTTCTTGTTGGAGTCGGCCGCGTCGCTCAAGAACTTGTCGAAGGCGCGGCGCACGTGATCCACGTCGATCGAGCCGCTCGCGCTCTGCAGCGCCATCAGCCCCACGCGCAGTGCGCGCTCCACCGTCTCGGGACGCTCCTCTGCCGACCGACTCTCGAGGTAGCCTGCGAGTGCACGGTCGACGATCTCAAGCGAGGCGATGCGGATGCGGTCGCCGACGATGTCGACCTGCGCCGGCTTGTTCGCCGCGCTGATCGGGACGATCTCTGGTGCGCGCTCACTCCCCACGTGGCGACCTCCCTATCGAAGGGCGATCGTGCCGCAGGCGTCGCAGAGGGCCACGAGCCCGCGCCGATCTCTGGCGTATCCCGCAGTGTGCATGAGCCCTGGGCAGCCGACGCTGCGGCAGCGCCAGGCCCACGCCTCGTCGCCAGCGTCGTTGTCATACGGGAGCGCCTCGGCCGCAAGCCGGTCGGCAAGACCCTCCCGGGCAGCGAGGGTCGACGCGATGGCCGCAGCGCGCTCGGCCTCGCTCTCCTTCTTATACGGGTAGCTCTGGGCGACGTTGCTCGGCATGCGGCGAGTATACCGAGCGGCTATCGTGGAGAGGATGACTGGCTCGATGCGCTCGCTCCTTCTCGGAACGCTCGTCTTGCGGACGGCAACGGGCACGACGGGCGCGCTCTTGGTCTTCTGGACCGCCTTCCTGCGAGATGGCGGGACGATCACCGTCTCCACCGCCGATGTGGCGGCGATCTCACTCGCCTTCTACGCGACCGAACTCGCAGGTTCGCCGATCTTCGGCATCATCGCGGACCACATCGGCCGCAAGCCGATCATGCTGCTCGGGCCGTTCTTCGGACTCGTCGCCGTCCTGATCACGCCGTTCGCGGTCACCATCCCGCTCCTGATCGCCACACGACTCCTCGAGGGCGCTTCGACCGCCGCAAGCGTTCCGTCGATCCTCTCCTATGTGGCGGCCGGCACGAGTCACGACGAGAAGCTGCGCGGTCGCGTGGTCACACTCTTCGAGATTGCGACGCTCGGTGGCCTGCTCGTGGCCGGCACCGCACTCGCGGGCCCGCTCTGGGAGATCTTCGGCGCGAACTCGTTCTTCATCAACGGCGCCATCTACATGGTTGCGCTCGCACTCTTCGCCTACGGCGTGAAGGATCAGCACTCGCGACCGGCGCACGCCACCGAAAGCCGACTCAAGCGCTACGTCCAGCTCTTCAGCCAGCGGGGCATCCTGCTCTTTGTTCCCACCTGGGTGGCGATCAACGCCATCGTCGGCGTCTGGGTGCCCCAAGGGCTCTACCTCCTGACGGGAAGCTCCGGCGTCCCGTCGGAAGGCCAGTTTCTCCTATCTGGCTTCTCGCCCACGCTGATCACAAGTGCGCTCGCCGCACTTGCACTGATCGGCGGGCTCGGACTTCTCTTCTGGGGCAACTCGTTTGCCAAGTATCGACGCACCACGGTGCTCTTGGCCGGTGTGATCGCCTTCTTCGTGGCAATGGCCGCGGTCTGGCTGCTGAATCGCATGACGGGGAGCGAGCTGCCGCTGATCGCCGCACTGCTGCTGATCCTCTCCGTCTCCATGTTCTTCCTCGCGGGTGCGACCCCCGCCGCACTCGGCTTCCTCGCCGATGTCTCAGAGCGATATCGGGCCGATCGAAGTGCGGTGATGGGCCTCTACTCCATCTTCCTCGGACTCGGCCAGGTGATCGGGACGTGGGTGGCGGGACAGATCGCCAACGTTGCCGGCGTCGA
>CAINCM010000228.1 GCA_903847005.1 uncultured Chloroflexota bacterium
CGTGACCGCATACCTCGAGCGAGCGGGGCTGCTGGAGCCGCTCGCAGCCCTCGGGTTCACCGTTGCGGGCTATGGCTGCACAACGTGCATCGGCAACTCCGGCCCACTCGACCACGAGGTCGCTGCCGCGGTCGAACGTGAGGAGCTCCTCGTCGCTGCGGTTCTCTCGGGGAATCGGAACTTCGAGGGCCGCATCCACCCGGCGGTGCGCGCCGCCTACCTCGCCTCCCCGCCGCTTGTCGTGGCGCTCGCGCTCGCCGGCAACGTGGTGACGAACCTCGAGCGAGATCCGGTCGGTTTCGATCGAAACGGCGCGCCGGTCCACTTGCGCGACATCTGGCCGACCGACGAGGAGGTTGCGCGCGCGGTGGCAGCCGCCGCCGATGCCACCCTCTACAGGAAGAGCTATGCAGACCTCTTCGCGGGCGATGCTCGATGGCAGGCCTTGCGTGTTCCAACAGGGCGAACGTATGACTGGGATCCGGCGTCGACGTACATCGCACGGCCGGCCTTCACCGAGAACATCCCTGCGGCGGCGGCTCCGATCGCTGATGTGATCGACGCCCGTGCGCTGCTGCTTCTCGGCGACTCTGTGACCACCGACCACATCTCACCGGCCGGTGCCATTCGCGCCGACTCACCTGCCGGTCGCTGGATGATCGAGCGCGGAGTCGGAGTTGGCGACTTCAATTCGTACGGCGCGCGGCGCGGCCATGACCAGGTGATGATGCGCGGTACCTTCGCCAACATTCGCCTTCGCAACGCCCTCGCCGACGGCCGGGAGGGCCCGCTGACACGACACCTCCCGAGTGGCGACATCCTTGCGGTCGCCGACGCGGCAGAGCGCTACAAGGAGGATGGAGTGCCGCTTATCGTCATTGCGGGAAAAGAGTACGGATCGGGCTCCAGCCGAGACTGGGCGGCGAAGGGGACGCAGATGCTCGGGGTTCGAGCGGTGATCGCGCAGTCCTATGAGCGCATCCACCGTTCCAACCTGATCGGCATGGGCATCCTCCCCCTGCAGTTCCTTCCCGGTGAGAGTGCCGCAAGCCACGGGCTCAGCGGCACCGAGCGATTCACGCTGACCGGTCTCGCGGAGATCAGCCCTCGAGGTCGCATCGAGCTACAGGTTGTCGCGAGTGGCAACGGTGACGCACGTGTCGGTGAGGCACGATCGATCGAACTCATCGTCCGACTCGACGGACCGATGGAGCTCGCCACCTACCGGGAGGGCGGCATCATGCCTGCGGTCCTGCGGAGGATGGCGAAGCAGTAGCGCGCCTCGTGGTGGGCGATACTGGACTCGAACCAGTGACCTCACGGATGTGAACCGTGCGCTCTAACCAACTGAGCTAATCGCCCGAGGGCTGGATTCTAGACGAAGCTGCGCAGCGCCTGCAGCACGACCATCACCACGAGTGGCGCGAAGTCGATCCCCGCGATGGGGGGCAAGATCCTGCGCGCGGGCCCGAGAATCGGCTCACTCATCTCGATGAGGATGCGTGCGATGCGACCGCTCCCTGCAGGGTCGATCCACGAAACGAGCACACGACCGAGCACGACGAACCAGAGTGTCTGCAGGATGAGATCGATCGCGAGCGACGGGGTGAAGCCCATGGAGAGAGGTTAGCCGCGGGCGCCGAAAAGCGCGCTGCCGAGCCGTACCTGCGTTGCGCCCTCCTCGATGGCAACCTCGAAGTCTCCGCTCATCCCAGCGGAGAGGAGCGGGCCGATGACGAGCGACGCGTCTGCCGCCTCCGCGCGCAGTGAGGTCGCAAACCTGGCGAAGGTCGCAAGGCTGCGCCGCGATTCCGCCGGGTCATCCGTGAGGCGACCGATGGTCATCAGCCCGTCGATGGTCACGCTCGAGCCTCGCAGGAGCCTCGAGATCTCAGGCAGCGCCGCTCGCAGCGCCTCGGGCGCAAAGCCAGCCTTCGCAGGGTCCGCATCCGTGTTCACCTGAAGGGCGACGGAGATCTGGATCGGGGCAGCCGTGGACACCTCGACGATCTTCGCGAGCAGCTCCATACGGTCCACGGTGTCGATGCGATCGGCGGCAGCGATCGCACGCCGAATCTTGTTGCTCTGAAGGGGGCCGATCAACTCCCAGCGAATCTTCGCCGTGGGTCGGAGGAGGGCGACCGCGGCTCGCTTCGCTTCAAGCTCTTGAACCCGGTTTTCGCCAAAGTCGCGTTGCCCAGCGTCGATCGCCTCCGCCACGCGTTCGGCCGACACCCCTTTGCTCACCGCGAGCAACGAGCAGCTTTCCGGGAGGCGACCGCTCCGCAGCTCGGCCGCACGCATCTGGGCGTGAAGGTTCGCAAGTTGCGCGCCGATGGGGAGCATCGAAGGCTACGAGCGGCGGCGAAGGAAGGCGGGAATCTCCAGTTCGTCGCTCGGGACAGGAGACGGAGTCACCCCTCCATCACCGGCTGCCTGCGCCGGGTCCGCCGACGGCTGTGCAACCGCGGGGTGCGTGGAGGGCGACCACGCGGGTGTCGCCGGCTGAACGGCCGGCGCGGTCCCCGATGCTGGTGTCCCTCCGAGAGGGCTGGGCGCGGGCTCAGCCGCGCCGCTCCATCGTGGGCTTGCCTCTTCGCTGCGACCGAACGGATACTCCGCTCGCTGGGCCGCAGCGGCGGGCGACTGGCTGCGCGCGTTGCCCGCAAAACCCGTCGCGATCACCGTGATCTGCACCTCGTCGGCAAGCGTCTCGTCCAGCGAGGTACCGAAGATGATGTTCGCTTCTGGATCGGCGCGCTCGGTGATGTGATTGATCGCTTCGTTGACCTCATGCAGCGTGACCGTGGAAGACGCCGCGACGTTCACGAGCACGCCGGTGGCGCCGAGGATGTCGAGCTCCAAGAGCGGCGAGGCGATCGCGAGTTCGGCGGCGGCCCTTGCCCGATTCTCGCCGCTCGCTCGCCCGATCCCCATGAGCGCTGAGCCTGCCTCTTTCATGATGCTTCGCACATCCGCGAAGTCGAGATTGATGATGCCCGGCACCGTGATCACATCGCTGACGCCCTGCACCGCCTGGCGGAGCACATCGTCGGCAATCCTGAAGGAGTCTTCCATCGAGGTTTGGCGGCTGACCACGCTGAGGAGCCGCTCGTTCGGGATCACGATGAGCGTGTCCACGTATTTGCGCAACTCTTCGGCCGCAGCGTGTGCCACGGCCGCGCGTCGTTTCCCCTCGAACTCGAACGGCTTGGTGACGATACCGATCGTCAACGCACCGAGATCTTTGGCAACTTTCGCGACCACAGGCGCGGCTCCTGAACCGGTGCCACCGCCCATTCCGGCGGTGACGAACACGAGGTCCGACCCGTCCAGCGCCTTGCGCAGGTTCTCGAGATCTTCGTGAGCCGCGCGCTCGCCAATGACGGAGTCGCCTCCGGCGCCGAGTCCGCGGGAGATCGCATCACCGATGCGAATGCGAGTGGGGGCGTGAGACTTCACGAGTGCCTGAGCGTCGGTGTTGACCGCGATGAACTCGACGCCGAGGAGCTCCGCGCGGATCATGCGATTCACCGCATTCGACCCGGCGCCGCCGACGCCGACCACACGGATCATCGCAAAGTTCTCAGTCTGCGAAGCCATCGGCCTCTCCCTCCGCTCACTGCCGAACGTCAGCCGCGCCACAGGTTCCCTGTCGTCACGGCCGCCCTCCCGTCGGCTTGCCGCAGTGTAGCAGCGCCGCGCGGGATCCAGAAGGGGTTCTCTGGCGGGGCCCCGCATCGGAGGCCGAGGTTCTAGCCGCGAAGGCGGGAGAAGAGGCTCTTGATACCGCCGGCGAGGCGACCGCCGAGTCCAGCCTGAGGCTCCTCTGCGATGCCGATTTCGCCCATGCTTCGTGCCACCCATGAGAAGAGTCCGAGCGTGGCGGCACTCGATGGCCCTTGGAAGTCGTCAAGGATGCCCAGCAAGCTCCCCTCTGGGGCTGCCACACGGACGGGCGCCTTCAGGATGTCCCGCGCGAGCGTCGTGATCCCGTCGAGTTGTGACCCGCCGCCTGTGAGGACGACACCCGCGCTCGTTGCCTCGGGTCCCGCCACGGCGATCACGCCGGCGATGAGCTCGAACATTTCGCTCATGCGCGACTCGATGATGCGGGCGAGCTCGATGCGCTCGATGCGGCGTCCGCCTGGTTCGTTCGGGACCGTGTACTGCTCGCTCACACTCACCGTGCGCAGATCGCAGGTGCCGTAGTTGACCTTCAGCTCTTCGGCGGCGGCGATGCTCGTCTTCAGGCCGATCGCCACGTCTCGCGTGACAAACGCGGCACCGATGGGCAAGACGGCGCTGTGCACCACGGCGTTGTTGTGGAAGATTGCGATGTCGCACGTCTCCGCCCCGATGTCGACGAGCACGGTACCCAGCTCCCGCTCCGTGTCGGTGAGCGTCAGCTCTGACGCCGCCAACGACGCGGGAACGTAATCGTCGACCGCGATGCCGGCCGCCTGCACGCATTTCTCGAGGTTCTGGATCGCCGTCGCGCCGGCCGTGATCAGATGCGCGCGCGCCTCGAGCCGAAAGGCCACCATGCCACGAGGCTGTTGGATCCCCTCTTGGCCGTCGACGATGTACGAGGAAGGGAGGACATGCAGAAGCATGCGCGAGCCTGGAACCTGGACCGCCCGACAGACCTCGAGGACGCGATCGACGTCGTCGTCACGGATCTCGCGATCTGGGTTTGAGACGGCAACCTGCCCGCTGGAGTTCTGTCCCTCGACATGGCTTCCAGAGACAGAGATGGTCGCATGTTCGATGTGGTAGCCGGAGAGTCGCTCTGCAGCATCGACCGCCGCCTTGATGGCAGCGCCTGTCTTCTCGATGTCTGTGACGACGCCCTTTCGCATGCCCGTGTTGATTGCGGTCCCCTTGCCTACCACTGTGATGGAACCACCATCTCCGCCGATATGGGCAATGCCGCAGCTCACCTTAGAGGTGCCGATGTCGATGACGGCAATCGTCGCGTAGCGCTCATCCATGCGTCCACCCCCTCCTCTCGGTGCCCGACCTCGTTGCGGAGATCATAGCGGGGGGCACGAGGCGGCGGCGAAGCGTGGTCACGGCAGGAGCGGGCTTGGCGATGCCGACGGAACGGGGGGAGGTGGTGGGCGCACCCCAGGGTCGGTGAACGTCCCAGCCTGACCATCAGCCAGGATCACCCAGCCGATCGCCCGTTCGCGTGTTGCCAGCAGGCCACGGAGGAGGCGCACCTGCGCCGGCACCATCTCGACAGGTCGGATGGTGGCGGAGTAGATGCCGAACACTGCGTTCCACGCAAAGCCTTCCCCTGCCCCTTGAAGCAGATAGCCGTACTGGGGATCGCGCTTGATCGTGAGGCTCTCTGCGCTGCTCCCAAGATCTCCCGTGGTGAGCGACGCAAGGCGAGTGACGATGTCGAGATCGACGGCACTGAGCTCCTCGCCGACGCCAACAAAGGGCCCGCTCGTCTCATCCACCACGAGCGGGAGCGAGGCCGCGACCGCGGCGCCGTGCGCGGAGAGGAGTGGCGAGTCGATCCTCCCGAGCAGGCGGCCAGAGCCGCTGATGAGCAGCGTCTCGTCGCCCCGTTGCCAACGGAGCAAGAGCGGCGTCTCGCGAATCTCAATGCGAAGGTCACCGGGGAGCCCGATGCGTGCTCGGGCACGCGCAATGAACGGGTGGGCCTCGACGGCCCGTTCTGTGGCCAGAAGATCGATCCCAAGCAGGCTCTCCCCGGGGTCAATCCCAGTGAGATCCGCGATCGCCTCTTCATCCAGCAGATCGAGCCCCGTGATCCCAACGGAAGCGACCACCAGGCGTCCACTCGCCGCCAGCGCGGGCGGTGCGACGAGGGCCGTGGCGAGGAGGAGTGCGACACCAAACCGACGAAGGAGGGTCACCGTCTCGGGTCGTAGCCGCCGACGGCGCTCGGCGCCTGTGGCTCGTGTGGCAGAGTCTGCGCCACGCCGCTCGAGCAACCGGACGCCGGCATCGGCACCCGCCCTCCGCCGCTGGACGCTTAAGCCAGGACGGACCCCGAGTGGGGCTTCACCGGGAGCGAACGGTCGTGCGCCGCTGATGTTCCGCA
>CAINCM010000229.1 GCA_903847005.1 uncultured Chloroflexota bacterium
CGGACCGCGCGCACCGCGAACACCACAGCCGTGATCCAGGCGATGACTAGAACGGCGTAGACGAGCAGGAATGCGTCACCGCTGATTCCAGCGGCAGAGAGAAGCACGCGAGCATTCGTGAAGCAGATGAAGCCGCCCACAACGACACCGAGAATCCGTGGATTGAGATGGCGCACCATGTACGCAGCGATTGGGGCTGCGATCAAGCCTCCCACGAGGAGCGCCGCGACAAACTCCAGTCGCACCGCCTCGCCCCCAAGCGCGGTGAAGAATCCAGCGGAGGCCGAGAGCGCCACGATGAACTCGCTCGCGCTGACCGTTCCAATCACACGGTTCGGAGCAAGGCGGCCATCGGCAAGCAGCGTTGGCGTGGTGACAGGACCCCAACCACCGCCACCGGTCGCATCCACGAATCCACCGATCAAGCCGAGAGGCGCAAGGAACCTGAGTCCGGGCCGGCCCTTCCGTTGAATCTGGATTCTTCCGCGGAGGAATCGCAACAGCACGTAGATTCCCAGCGTGAAGAGAAGTGCGCTCGCAAGCGGTCGAGCGGATTCGGTCGATAGAGAGGAGAGCAGTGTTGCGCCGAGAAAAGAACCGATCCCGCCGGGGATCGCTATGCGACGAACCGCGTGCCAATCAACGTTGCCGAATCGATGATGCGCAACGCCAGAGAGCGCGGTGGTTCCAACCTCTGCGAGGTGGACGGAGGCGGATGCTGCCGCGGGCGAGAGGCCGGCAAAGATGAGGAGCGTGGATGAGGTGAGGCCGTAACCCATCCCGAGTGATCCATCGACGAGCTGCGCTGCGAGTCCGGCTATGGCAACCATGATCAGGGTTTGCATTGACACTCCTTTTCAGGCGCGAACGCCATGCTCCTATTCTTACCAAACTTAGGTGAGAATAAAAGTTATACAAGGCGACGTCAAGCGCCCAAACGTACGTCCGCTATCGCCAGGCCGAAGGGTTGGCGAGGAGGCGCCGCACACGGGCCGGGAATCGTTCGTCGACCGCATCGGCCAGCGAGATCCCCTCGAGGATTTCACGTTCGGCGGCCCGAACTGCGATCAGGGCGGTACGAAGCCCTTTCGCCGCCCCATTGTATGAAAGCTTCTCGGGGCGGGTGCCGGCCACATTGGCGAGAGTCCCGTCCACGGCACGAATCACGTCGGCGAGGCTGATCGTACGTGCGCTCTTGGCAAGGGTCCACCCGCCGTCAACACCGCGGCGCGCCTTCACGATCCCGCCTCGTCGGAGTTCGGCGAGCACCGCCCCTAGGTACGTAGCGGGAATCCCCTGCCCGCGACCGAGCTCGCTAGTGGTGAGTGGGTGTTCGCCCGCGGCGGCCAACTCCATGGCCGCCCGCAGCGCATAGTCCGTTCGGCTCGTGAGACGCATGGTTGCAGCATACTTGCTGCCATGAACGAGATGGGGCACCTGATCAAACGGGAGGACGGGACGGCGATCCAACCGCTCCCAGAGGGCAGCCTGTTGCTGCATATCGGTCCTCCGAAAACCGGAACCAGTGCACTGCAGGGTGCATGTCACGCCTGCCGTGAACAGATGCGGGCACAAGGCGTCCGATACGCGGGGCGCACGCAGCAATCTGGTCGCGCGGCATATGCGGTGCTCGGGCGAGAACACCCGACACTCGGCGAAGCCCCGTCGGCACATCACTGGAAGCGCCTCGTCAGCGAAGTTCGGGCGGCAAAGGAACCCCGCATCTTAGTCTCGAGCGAATTCTTCGCCGGAGCAGATGACGCGCAAGCGGCTCGCATCGTCAGAGAGCTTGGCGGTGACCGCGTTCACATCGCCTTGACGCTCCGCCCTGTCTCCCGCATCCTCGCCTCGCGCTGGCAGCAGAATGTGCAGGAGGGGGCTCGCTACTCGTTCGATCAGTGGCTGCACTGGGTCTTCGAACAGCCCAACGAAGGTAAGGGCGCGACCTTCTGGTCTCGCCAGCGACATGATCACCTCGCCGCACGCTGGGCATCGATCGTTGGGCCGGAACGGATGAGCGTGGTGATGGTCGACGAGCAGAACAAGTCTGCGATCTACCACGCCTTTGAAGCACTGCTCCAACTACAGCGTGGAACGCTCAAACCTCAGAGCGACACTGCCAATCGTTCGATGACTGCGGAGGAGATCGAGCTCATTCGCGCGTTGAACGAACGTTTTGCCGATGAGGGGATCACGCGTCCACTCCTGTACAAGATGATCACGCGTGGTACCGCCCTGTACATGAAGGGGCGAAGCGTTGGGCCAGAAGAGCCCAAGCAACAGACGCCGAGTTGGGCCGTCAACCGCGCCGACCTGATCGGCTGGGAGAGCGCTGCCGCGATCCGCGCGCTCGGGGCGCAGGTGATCGGCAACCTCAGCGCCCTTGGCGGTACAACTCCCCACGGAGCGCCTGCGGCACCGATCCCTCCGTTCGGCAGCACGGCAGAAGCTGTCAGCGGCGCCGCGACGCGCCATCTGCCCGAAGAGGTGGCGACACGTGCCGCGATGGGCATGCTCTTTGCGAGCGGCGCGGTGCTGAAAGACGGTTCAGGTCGCCCTGGCGTGGATGTACGGGTTGAACCCCAAGTTTTGCAACGAGTCCATACCACTGACCTGCTTCGTGTCGTGGCGCAGCGCCTTCTCTGGTCAATCACTTCGCGCATCAGAAAGATCACCCGCCGCTAACTCAGCGAGCGATACTCTTTAACCGATCCATAACCAACACCGCCGCGTCGTACGGGCTCACCGTGGACGCGTCAATGACGAGGTCTGCGTCTTCAGGGACTTCATATGGTGAAGAGA
>CAINCM010000230.1 GCA_903847005.1 uncultured Chloroflexota bacterium
GCACGTTCGACCACCGCGTCGTGACCGCCCCCGGTGACGGGGTCGGACCGGATGTGGTCGCCGCGGCACGTCGCGTCCTCGATGCGACGGGGAGCCGCTTCGGCTTCTCCATCGAGTGGCTCGAGATCGCCGCAGGGGGTTGCGCCATCGACGCGCACGGCGTGGCGATTCGCGAAGAGGATCTGCAACTTGCGGACACCGCGGACGCCATCCTGCTCGGCGCTGTCGGCGGTCCGAAGTGGGACAACCCGAACGCGAGCGTCCGCCCCGAGCAGGCGCTCTTCGCGCTGCGCACGCGGTATGAGCTCTTCGCCAACCTTCGCCCTGTCACCGTCCTGCCCGAGCTGTACGACGCCTCACCGCTGAAGTCCGAGCGCCTCGCCGGCGTGAACCTGATGATGGTGCGCGAGCTGACGGGCGGTCTCTACTTCGGGAAGCCTTCTGGAGAAGAGGCGACGTCGAGCGGCCGCCGCGCGGTCGATACCCTGCCGTATCACGAGGACGAGATCCGTCGCATCGCCGTCGTCGCCTTCGAGCTGGCGCGCACTCGCAGCAGACGACTCGCCTCCATCGACAAGGCGAACGTGCTCGCCACCAGCCGCCTCTGGCGCAAGGTGGTGACCGAAGTCGGCGCAGAGTATCCCGACGTGAAGCTGGAGCACCGGCTCGTCGATTCGACGGCGATGCTCCTCGCCACCTGGCCGGCGACACTCGACGTGCTCGTCACCGAGAACCTGTTCGGCGACATCCTCTCGGACGAGGCGGCGGTCTTGGCCGGCTCGCTCGGCATGCTCCCTTCTGCTTCGCTCGGAACGCGACGCACGACTCACGGCACGTTTGGCCTGTACGAGCCGATCCACGGGTCGGCCCCGGACATCGCCGGCAAGAACCTGGCGAATCCGATCGGCACGATCCTCTCCGGCGCGATGATGTTGCGCGAGTCGCTCGGCCACCCTGAGGCCGCCGCTGCCGTCGAAGCGGCGGTCGCCGCCGCCGTCCGCGCCGGCGCGCGAACCGCCGATCTTGCAGGCGGCGGAGACGCCGCCTCACTGAAGGCGGCCGGACTCACCCTGGTAGGCACGCGCGAAGCCACCGATCTGATCGTCGAACAGGTGCTGAACGCAAACGGTCGTGCCGCATGAGCGGCGCGAGTGGTCGTTCGTCGGGCGGCGCACAGGAGCCCGTCCTCCTCTATGACACGACGCTGCGCGACGGCGCGCAGCGCGAGGGCCTCGTCCTCTCGCTGCAAGACAAGCTTCGAATCGCGCGGGCGCTCGACGAGTTCGGGATGCCTGCGATCGAGGGAGGCTGGCCGGGATCGAACCCGAAGGACATCGAGTTCTTCGCCGCGGCGAAGAAGATTCGCTGGGAGCGCGCCAAGCTCGCCGCCTTCGGCAGCACACGCCACAAGTCGAACCGCCCGGAGCGCGACCCGAACCTGAACGCGCTCCTGGACGCCGAGACGCCGATCGTGACGATCTTCGGCAAGAGCTGGACCCTCCACGTGGATGAGGTCATCGAGGCGTCGCGCGCGGAGAACCTCGCCATGATCGCCGAGAGCATCGGCTACATCGCCGCGCGCGGACGCGAGGTGGTCTACGACGCGGAACACTTCTTCGACGGCTACGAGGCGGATGCCGCCTATGCGCTGGATACGCTGCGCGCGGCGCGCGACGCTGGTGCCTCCACCCTCGTCCTCTGCGACACGAATGGCGGCACGCTGACCAACCGCATGAGCGAGATCGTTCGCGACGCGCGCGCCAGACTCGCCGCCGACAAGGGTTCGCGAGACGTGGTCTGGGGCATCCATTCGCACAACGATGCGGAGCTTGCGGTTGCGAATGCCCTTGCCGCCGTCGATGCAGGCGTGCGGCACGTCCAGGCCACCATCAACGGATACGGCGAGCGCGCGGGGAACGCCAACATGGTCTCGCTCATGGC
>CAINCM010000231.1 GCA_903847005.1 uncultured Chloroflexota bacterium
AAGGCGCTTCGCTCGATGGAGCAGAAGGGGAGTGGGCCTACGGCCGAGGAGCCGTCATGGGACGGCGAACTCGCAGCCATCGCAGCGCGCGGCGGCGCCGGCCTGAAGGAGTTCCTGCGGCCATCGGACTCTCGACTCTGGCGACTCCTTGCGGCCATGCGGCGCGGAGTCAGCGCTGACGCGGTGCACGAGGCGACAGGCATCACGCGCTGGTTCCTGGCCGAGTTCGAGCGACTCGTGTCCATCGAACACCGCGTGCGCGAGGCGGGGCGCGCGCTGATCGGGCCCGACCCGGCATCCATCTCGCTCCTCGCCACCGCGAAACGATCGGCGATCGGCGATGAGGATCTGGCGCGCATCGCGGGCCTGGACGAGGCGCGCATCACCACTCGGCGGGCGCAGCTCGGCCTCACCCCGGGCTACGCGATGGTCGACACCTGTGCGGCCGAGTTTTCTGCGGTGACGCCGTACTTCTACAGCACATTCGCTGCGGCCGGCTCGCCCGCAGAAGCGCCGCCCGTGTCGCGGCCGGCCGCGCTGGTGATCGGCTCTGGACCCGTTCGAATCGGCCAGGGGATCGAGTTCGACTATTGCGCGGTGCGCGCCGCTGAGCGGCTGCGCGAGCGTGGCTGGTCGGCGGTGATGGTGAACAGCAACCCGGAGACGGTCTCTACCGACTTCGACGCTTCCACGCGACTCTATTTCGAACCGCTCGATGCCGAATCGATCATGGAGATCATTCGCGCTGAGTCGCCAGAGGGCGTGGAGACGCTTCCCGCGTTCGTGCAGTTCGGCGGCCAGACGCCGCTCAACCTTGCTGCGCCACTCGCCGCCGCGCAGGTCCCGCTGCTCGGCGCATCACTCGAGGCGATCGACGAGACCGAGGATCGCGTGCGATTCGCTGCACTCTTGGATCGACTGGGAATCCTGCAACCGAGGGGCGGCCTCGCTCGGAGTCGCGCGGAAGCTCTCGTGCTCGCCGAGAGGATCGGCTATCCGGTGATCGTGCGACCGTCGTACGTCATCGGCGGTCTCGCGATCGACTTCGCCTACACGCCATCGGATCTGACGCGCCAACTGGAGCGAATCGGCGACATTGCCGAGACCCGTCCGCTGCGCATCGATCGATTCCTCGAAGGGATCGAGATCGACATCGATGCCGTGACAGACGGAGAGACGGTGCTGATCCCTGGACTCCTCGAGCATGTGGAGCTCGCCGGCGTTCACTCTGGCGACTCGATCGCCGTCTATCCGCCTCAGCGCATCTCTGCGGCGCGCCAGGTGGAGGTCGCCGAGATCTTCACGCGGCTGGTGCGAGAGATCGGTGTCCGCGGGCTCGTGAACGCACAGTTCATCGTTCGAGATGAGGGGATCTACCTGATCGAGGTGAATCCGCGTGCCAGCCGCACCGTGCCGTTCATGAGCAAGGTGACGGGGATTCCGATGGTGCCGCTCGCGGTCGACATCGCGCTTGGAGACACGTTGGCGAGCGCCGGCTATCGCTCGGGCGTGGCATCCGCACCGACTGGCGTGGCGGTGAAAGCGCCCGCATTCAGCACCGCAAAGCTGCGCGGCGTCGATCCAACGCTCGGGCCATTCATGCAGAGCACCGGCGAGGTGATCGGCATCGGCACGAACGCGCGCGATGCCATCGGGAAGGCGCTGATCGCCGCGAACCTTCTCCCGCCTCCCCCTCGCGACGGGCAGCGGACGATGCTCCTCAGCGTTGCCGACCGCGACAAGGCGCTCCTCCCGCGGTTGGCGCATCCGTTGGTCGAAGCCGGCTACGACCTAGCCGCCACGCCGGGAACGCGCGATGCGCTCGCAGCGATCGACATCAGCGCGTCGTTGGTGGCACCGCTCGGAGCAGGGGGAGGGAGCGGCGTGCCCGAGATCGTGGAGCTCATCCGATCGGGGGCGATCTGCGCGGTGGTGAATACGCCCTCGCCACAGAGCGGCGTCTTGCGCGACGCACTCGAGATTCGTCTCGCCGCGGTAGAGGAGGGGTTGCTCTGTCTCACCACCATGGAGACCGCGGTTGCGGCCGCCGAATCGCTCGCGGTGCGGCGCTCTCTCGCCCGCACGGCGATTGGACCGCTCGGCAACGGCGGCTTGCGCGAGCCGCTACGATAGCGGCATGCAGCTCGAGTACGTCGCAGGCGCCTGCAACATCGGTCCAGAAGAGATCGCGCGTCGTACGCGCGCGGCATACGCTGGCCTTGTCGCCACCGGCCTGCTCGCGGTCGCCCTTCTGGTGCTCGGTGCGCCAAGTGGTTTCGGCCCGCGCCTGCTCATCGCACTCCCGCTCACCGGCGCAGCGATCGGATGGATCCAGGCGCGTCGTCGCTTCTGCATGAG
>CAINCM010000232.1 GCA_903847005.1 uncultured Chloroflexota bacterium
CCGGCGCTTGCCACCGGCAACACCATCGTCTTGAAGCCGTCGGCGCGCACACCGATCAGCGCGCTGATGCTCGGCGGGCTGGCGCAGGAGATTCTGCCGCCCGGCGTCCTGAACGTGATCACGGGGCCGGGTTCGGATGTCGGTGCGGCACTCTCGCGACACCCCGGCATCGACATGGTTTCGGTCACCGGCGATACGGCAACGGGGAAGCGGATCGCCGCCGCAGGCGCCGAGAGCGTCAAGCGACTCCACCTCGAGCTCGGCGGAAAGGCCCCCGTCCTCGTCTTCGATGACGCGAACCTGGAGCTGGCCGCGGAGACGATGCGCGCCGCCAGCTTCTGGAATGCGGGGCAAGACTGCACCGCCGCCTGCCGCATCGTGGTGGGCCCAAAGTCGTACGAAAAGTTCGTCGCCCTGCTGGAGCAGCAGGTGAAGACGATCAAGGTGGGCGCAACATCGGACAAGGCCACAGAGATGGGCTCGCTGATAAGTGCAGAGCAGCTCAAGCGCGTCGAGGGCTTCGTGAGTCGCGCCGCAAAGAAGGCGGAGGTCGTCCTCGGCGGGACGACGATCCGTTCGAAAGGGCACTACTACCGCCCGACGATCATCGCGGGGCCGTCCCAGTCTTCGGAGATTGTTCAGGAGGAGGTCTTCGGTCCGGTCGTCACGGTGCAGCGCGCCAAGAGCGACGAGCAGATGGTGGAGTGGGCGAACGACTGCCGATTCGGGCTTGCCTCGTCGATCTGGACGAACGACGTGGCGCGGGCCTTCAGGGTCTCCAAGGCGCTGCAGTTCGGCACCGTCTGGGTCAACGATCACTTCACGCTCGCGAGCGAGATGCCGCACGGCGGTTTCAAGCAGTCCGGCTACGGAAAGGATCAGTCCATGTACGCCCTCGAGGACTACACGGTGGCGAAACACATCATGGTGCGCAGCGAGTAGCAGCCCGCATGTTCTAGGCTGCAACGATGCAGCAGGATCTGCCACCACCGCCGCCCTTCGAGGACGGTCTCCCTCAGGAGTGCTGGTTCAGCGTGGATGTCGAGTGCTCGGGACAGACTCCGCTCGAGGGGAGCCTGATCAGCATCGGTGCCTGTCTCGTAGACGACCCTTCCCGAACCTTCTACGTGGAGATGAGACCGGATCCGAGCAAGGCGTGGGGCCCGAAAGAGGAGCGTGTGCATCGGCTGACGCGTTCCCATCTGGAGACCCACGGCGTGGATCGCAAGGACGGGGTGCGCGCGTTCGCCGACTGGGTGCGCAGCACCTGCGAAGCGGTGGCGCCGGAGTCGAGCCCGCTCTTTGTTGGGTTCAACACGCCGTTCGACTGGATGTGGCTCACGATGGCATTTGCCGAGGCTGGCGTTCGCAATCCGTTTGGCATGTCCGCGATGGATCTCAAGAGCGTCTACTACACCCTGCACGGTGGCGAGAATCTCACCTGGAAGAAGACGGTCAAACGATTCGTCCGACAGGTCTATCCGACCCATCTCGTCGCCGACCACAACGCGCTCGCGGATGCCGTGGAGCAGGCGGAACTCGCGCGCACGTTGCGTGAGATCTCTCGCAAGAATCGGATTCCGCCGTCGCTGCCGCGCGGGCGCTAGAGGACCGGCCACTCGTGGCGCTGACTGCCAGCGAGATCAAGCAGATCAATCGGCTTCTGCTCTCTTGGTACAAGGTGAGTGCGCGTCCGCTCAAGATCCGCGAGCGGAGCGATCCGTATGCCGTCCTGGTTGCGGAGGTGATGTCGCAACAGACGCAGATTTCGCGGGTGGACGTGTTCGCAGAGAGGTTCCTGAGCCGATTCCCAACGCTCCGTTCGCTTGCGCGCGCGGAGACCGCGGATGTGCTCCAGGCCTGGCGAGGTCTCGGATACAACCGGCGCGCACTCCTCCTTCATCGCGCGGCGGTGGCGTCACACGCGCTGGGCGGCATCCCGACGGACGTCGATTCGCTCGAGGCGCTGCCGGGAGTCGGCCCGTACACCGCCCGTGCCGTTGCGGCGATCGCAGGCGACGGCAGGGAGATCCCAGTCGACGTGAACATCGCCCGTGTCGTGCAGCGGCTGGTCGGCGGGCGGCGATTGACACCGAAGCCGCTCCAGGCGGTGGCAAACGGCTTCGGCGCCCACCTGAAGCCCGGCGAAGCGGGTCGTTGGGCCCAGGCGGCGATGGACCTCGCAGGTTCCACCTGCCTCTCGGTGCGACCGGACTGCTCATCCTGTCCGCTGCGGAGCGTCTGCAGATCGAAGGGTCGCGTGAGGGCGACCCGCAAGAAGCGAAGCGCGGCTTCGACCGTGAAGTTCGAGACGACCCAACGCTGGTTGCGGGGTCGCCTCCTGGACGAGCTGCGCGATGCGGGGGTGGCGGGCGTTCGGGTGCGCGGCGCACGCGGGGGACACGACGCTGCAGCGGTTCGCAGCGCGATCAGACGACTCGAAGGGGAGGGTCTTGCTGAGCGAATCGATTCGGGAGCCTATCGACTGCCGCGACGGAGCAGTCGGAAGGTGCGCCGATGAGTGGGCGGTCTATCCTCACAAGATGAACAACGAGCGAAGTCACCCAGGGAAGCGCCTGCGCAAGCAGAGTCGGGGCAGCGTTGACGCTGGGACGATCGGCACGGCGATTGCACCGCTGGCTGCTCTTTGGGCCGGACAGTCGTCGCTGCGTCCGGTGAGCGCCGCATCGATGAGAGGGATACGCGCGAAGGCGGTACGACTCGGCCTCACGCCCGAACTCTTCGCTGCGCGGGCAGGCGAAGCGGTCGCGACCGTGGCGCGGGCGATCTCCGACGCACGAGATCCAGGACGGAGGCTTCCGATCTTCCTCCTCGCCGGATCAGATCGGGATGCCGTCTACGGTCTGGAGTCGGCACTGGCGCTCGCTGACGGAAGTCGGCGCATCGTGGTCGGCCTCTGCGGGGCAAAGGCGCGCCCCGAGCACGGCAGCGCATCGGGCGCATGGGACCGGCTGGAGTCGGCGAGCAGGGTGGAGCGGTACCGGATTCCGAACATGCGAGAGGCGGCGCACTTTCGTGCAGGGCTCGACGAGGTGGCTCTGGTCATCGACGCTCTCGGTGGCGCGCCAAGTTCGGTTGCACCGTCGACGCCGCTGCTCGCCGCAATCGACCTCCTCCGCCGTGCGCGCACCGCAGGCGTCCCGTGTCTTGCCGTCAACGGGCCGACCGGCCTAGACCCAGAGAGCGGCGCGCGTCGGCGCGGCGCACCCGGGGCAGATGTCAGCGTCCTCTTTCACCGGCCGCTGACCGCCCATCAGTCTGCCGCGTCGAAGCGACTGCTGGGAGAGGTCCTGGTCGCACCGATCGGCATCCCAGCGGAAGCTGACGCGCTCGCCGGATGAGTCCATCTCGGCGCGGCAGTCCACTGGCCGCCGCAGCCGCGGTCGCCGCATTCGTCCTGCTCATGCAGCTGCTCAGCGCACTCGTGACACCGCTGGGTGACGCGATCCGAAGCCTCCCGCTGGTGCCCGTCGCGCTGATCATCGTCACCGCGCTCATCGGGGTGCGGCTCGTCCGATCGCGCTAGTCGCGTGTGAGCGCTCCCGCATCGAATGTCCGTTCGGTCCCGGCGCGCAACCGTGCAATGTTGTCTGCGTGGGCCAGCCACACGAGCGATGGGCCGATGATCGAATAGGCGAGTATCCAGAGGCTGAGCCCTTCTGCTGTCTGCGTTCTCAAGACCAATTCGATCGGTGCAAAGGCGGCGACGGCGACGAGCGATCCGAGTGAGACAAGACGTGTGCGCCAGATGACGGCGATGAAGACCGGCGCAACGGCCGCGAGTGCGACAGGTGCGATTGCCAGGGCGGTGCCGAAACCGGTGGCGATCCCGCGTCCCCCCTTGAACCCGACCCAAACGGACCGAGTGGCACCCAGAACGGCAAAGAGGGCAGCGGTTACTTCGGCGCCGTCACCCGCTCCGAGCGAACGAACGGCCAACACCGGCAGTGTGCCCTTCAGGATGTCGCCGGTTGCGACCACCGCGGCACGCCGGCGACCGAGCGCTCGCAGGGCGTTGGTGCCCCCGGTGCGCCCGGAGCCGACCGAACGCGGATCGGGGCCACCGGTGAGTCGCGCTACCAGGAGGCCGAACGGGATCGAGCCCGAGAGGTAGGCACCGACGGTTGCAACGAGGAGGAGCGTGAGATCCATCGCGGCGCAGGTTAGCAGCGCGAGGCACGGGTCGGCGGTGGGGCGTAGGATTCACGCATGGCCGACCACGACATCCTCGTCCTCGGCGGCGGAACGGGCGGCTACGCCGCCGCCTTCCGTGCGGCACAGCTCGGCAAGCGCGTCGCGCTTGTTGAGCAGGCGAAAGTCGGCGGTACCTGCCTCCACTGGGGCTGCATCCCCGCCAAGGCGATGCTCGAGACGGGCGACCTGCTGGCCAAGATCGGAAAGGCCTCAGATTTCGGAATCCAGCTCACCCCGGCAACCGGAGTGGATCTAGCGGCAGTCGGCGCGCGACGCGACAAGATCGTTGCCCGCATGCATGCGGGGCTGAAGAGTCTCTTCAAGAAGAACAACGTGGAGATCATTGCTGGGCGCGCCACGCTGCTCGGCGGAGGGTCGGTGGAGGTCGCCCTCGTGAACGAGAGCGGCGTTGCGACCGGTGAAAAGAAGAGCATCAGCGCAACCGATATCGTGGTCGCGACCGGCTCGAGCGTTCGCCGTATTCCTGGCCTCGAGACGGACGGACACGTGATCGTCGACAGCGATCACATCACCACGGGAACGCACAAGCCCGCGAGCGTGATCGTGGTCGGCGGGGGCGCTGTCGGCTGCGAGTTCGCCTCCTACTTCCGCGATCTTGGCGCCGAGACCACCATCGTCGAGATGCTCCCCGCGCTCGTGCCGCTCGAAGACCGCGACGCCTCCAAAGAGCTGACGCGCGCCTTCACCAAGCGCGGGATTCGGACCCACGTTTCCCACCGCATCAAGGAGGGTTCGCTCGTCAAGTCTGCCAACGGCCTGTCGCTGCAGATCGAGCCCGTCGAAGGCGGGGAGGGAGCCACGCTTGCCGCGGAGATGCTGGTTGTTGCGGCCGGACGGGTGCCGAACAGCGGCAATATCGGCCTCGAAGGCACGAAGGCGGTCGTCGAGCGCGGGTTCGTCAAGGTCGATGCGCAGATGCGGACAGCGGAACCGCATCTCTATGCGGTTGGCGACGTCATCGGCGGTCTGCAGCTGGCGCATGTTGCCGCACACGAAGGGCTGATCGCGGCGCATGCGATCGCGGGAGAGCCGCTGCACGCCATCGACTATGCGAAGCAACCGCGTGCAACCTACTGCCGTCCCGAAGTCGCCTCCGTCGGCTATACGACGCAAGAGCTGGAGCGAGACGGCGTGCCGTTCGTGGCGGGCCAGGTGCCGTTCCTCGCCATCGCAAAGGCGCACGTCGGCGGAGACGCCGACGGTTTCTGCAAGGTGCTTCGACATGCGGAGAGCGGTGCGCTGCTCGGCGTCCACATGGTGGGACCGAAGGTCACCGACCTGATCGCGGAGGCGAGCCTGGCGATGGAGCTCGGCGCAACCGCTGCACAAGTGGGCGCGACCACGCATCCGCACCCGACGCTTTCGGAGATCGTCGGCGAGGCGGCGCTCGTCTCCATCGGGCGCTCGGTCAACTTCTGATGCGCGAACTCCCGATCTTCGGCCAGCCTGCGCCGGCTACGGAGCGCCGGCATCCGGACTGGATCCGCTCGAAGGTTCCCGGCGGGGATCGCTATCGCGAGCTTAAGCGGCTGATGCGCGACAAGACGCTGAACACCGTATGCGAAGAGGCGCGCTGTCCGAACATCGGGGAGTGCTGGGATCAGGGGACAGCGACGGTGATGATCCTCGGCGACACCTGCACGCGAGCCTGCGGCTTCTGCGCGGTCAAGACCGGTCGTCCGACCGGCCTCGACCAGGATGAGCCGCGACGCGTCGCGGAGGCGCTCGCCTCGCTGGATCTCGACCATGTGGTGATCACCAGCGTCGCTCGCGACGACCTCCCAGACGGTGGCGCCGCCATCTTCGCCGAGAGCATCCGCGAGCTTCGCCGTCTGGCGCCGGGGACTGGCATCGAGGTGCTGATTCCAGACTTCGACGGCGAAGATGCGCCGCTTCGCGCGGTGATGGAGGCGGCGCCCGACATCCTCGACCACAACGTGGAGACCGTTGCACGGCTGCAGAAGCCGGTGCGCAAGCGGGCGCGCTACGACCGTTCGCTGCAGGTGCTCGCACGGGCGAAGGCGATGGCGGCGGAGCTCGGCAACCCCGTGCACACCAAGAGCTCGATCATGGTGGGGCTCGGCGAGGAGCACGACGAACTCCTTGCGACCTTCCGCGATCTGCGCGCCGTAGACTGTGACATCCTGACCATCGGCCAGTATCTGCGTCCGACGATGGAACACCTGCCGCTTGTTCGCTACTACACCCCGGAAGAGTTCGCGGCGCTGCGCCACGAGGCGCTGGCGATGGGATTCAAGCATGTCGAGTCGGGCCCGCTGGTGCGCAGCTCGTATCACGCGCGCGACCAGGTGCCGAGCGACTCACCGGCGCTGCGCGGCCGCCGCGCGCGCGATGCCGCCGCGTCCGAGCTTCGGGGCGAGGTTGCGTGAGCCCGCGCCGAGCGACTCCGAAGCGGAGCGCACAGAGCGTCGGTGAGCGAGCGCAGGGCTACGGCACGCTGAGTCCTGCGACTCCGATCGCGGAGCTTCATTGCCACCTCGGCGGTTCGGTGACACCGGCGATCATGTGGGGGATCGCCCATGCACAGGGGATCCGACTTCCATCCAAGGACTACTGGGCGTTCCGCAAGATGATCACCGCGGGCTCGAAGCGAACGCGCAGCTTCAACGGCTACCTCGACCTGTTTCACTGGACCGAGCTGATCCAGTCGTCGCCGATCGCCGTCGAGCGATCGGTGTACGAGGTGGTCGCCGGCGCATACCGCAAGAACCACATCACCACGATGGAGCTCCGTTTCAACCCGATGAAGCGCAACCGGAACGGCGAGCAGGACCTGGATCACATCATCGCCGCCGCCATCCGCGGCGCCGACCGCGCGGCGCTCGAGTATCCGGTGAGGCCCGGGATCATCTTGATCCTGGATCGCGAGTTCACGCTGCGCCAGAACGAGATCATCGTCGAGAAGGCGATCGCATGGGCGAGCAGGGGCATCGTTGGGATCGACATCGCGGGGCGCGAGAGCCCCAACTTCAAGGTGGCCGAATACAAGCGCATGTTCCAGGCGGCCCGAAAGGCGGGCCTCGGCATCACCGTGCACACGGGCGAATCGGGTCCGGTCAGCGAGATGCTTGAAGTGGTGAAGCAGCTCGAGCCGGACCGCATCGGCCACGGCGTGAAGGCGGTCCAAGACGCGAAGACACTCAAGGCGCTTGCCGAACGGAAGATCGTGCTCGAGATCTGCCCAACCTCCAACCTGATGACCAGGGTTGTCGCCGATTGGGAAGAGTTCCGCGCGATCTTCGCGAGGCTACGCGAGGGGAAGGTTCGCTACGCGATCGGCACCGATGGGCCCGAGATGCTGCAGACCTACATCCGCGACGAGCTCGCCGCCCTCGGTCGGCACGGAATCCTCTCGGTTGCCGAGCAGGAGGCCGCCGCCGCTACCTCGATCAAGGCCTCGTTCGTGAAGGGCGCCGCTGCGGTTGCGATCCCGCGTAGCGACGTGGCGAGCGTGCGAGTGAGCAGGGAAGAGTCGTGAGGCTACTCGCCGGCCGCTGCGTGTAGCGCGGCGCGGATCGCGTCGGCCACCTCGCCATCAGGGATCCCTTCCGTCACGAGCACGTAGGGAGAGGCGTCGACCATCAGCAACCTCGATGCATCGCCGATCCACTCCGCTGCACATGCATCCACGTTCGCGCGCAGCTTCTCGTAGCTGTCGCCGTTCTTGAACCGATAGACACGGGCCTGGACGGCGCCTTCGATGCCGCCGCCGGAGATCTTGAAGGAGATCGCCATCGGCACGAGTCCCTGATCGCTGCACCCCGGATCTCCGCTCACCACGCTCGCAACAGCAAACTCTCGCGCGGCGAGCTGCTCGACGAGTCCGTTGAAGTTGGTCGGCGTGGCCACCGGCTCCCCGCGCGCGTCGTCGAGAACCGAGCCGCAGCCGGCGGCGAGCAGCAGCAGGAGCGTGGCCATCATGAGTGGAGTAGCGTGTCGCTCGACCTGCATGTGTCAAGGGTACACCGCAGGTAGAATCGCATCATGAGACGAGTGGTGGCCTTCCGTGCAACAACCTATGCCGCCGTCCGCGAAGATTCCGCGCGCGGGGCGCTCGACACGCTCCTGAGTCCACCGTACGACGTTGTCTCTGGCAGGCAGCGAGACGATCTGGTTGCCTCGAATCCGCACAACTCTGTCCTGCTCGACCTTCCGCTCCGCGGGGCCACGGAGCAAGACGGTGCGCAGTATCAGCGCACCGCCGCAACGTGGACGGCATGGCGAAGCGACGGCACGCTCGTCGACGACGCGTCGTCACGCATCTATCTGTACGAAGAGCGACCGCCACGTGGGCGCACGATCAGGGGCATCTTCGCCGGCATCCCGGTTGGAGCGTACGGTGCGGAGACGGGCATCTTGCGACACGAATCGACGCTCACTGGACCGAAGGCCGATCGCAGGGCACTCATCGCGGCGGTGCAGGCGAACCTCTCTCCCGTGATCCTTCTCCGCGCGGGTGGCTACGAGCGATTCACTCGTGCCGCAGACGCTGTCTCCAACAGCGCTCCGTGCGCAACCGGCCACACTCCGTCAGGAAGCGAGTTCGCCCTCTGGCGAGTCGACCCCGAGACGCAGACCGGTGCCGAGCTTCTCGCCTGGGCGAACGGCGCGGACCTTGTGATCGCCGACGGGCATCACCGCTACGAGACCGCCCGGGACTACTCGGAGAGCGGCGGCCTGAACACCGCACTCGGCCTTATTGTCGAGTCCGATCGCTGCGCTCCCGCCCTTTACGCCACGCACCGAATCGTCGCAGCCCCCGACCCGGCGACGCTCCTCGCCACGCTCTCCGCATCTCCGCTCGTGACGCATCACACGTCATCGACGCCCGAACAGTTGGTGGCGCGCTTCGCGGACGGCGCATCGGAGGGTGCTGAGCTCGAGATCGGCGCGGTGACGCACGGCGGCGCGGCGCTGCTGAGGCTCGACCGCGCGGGGATCGCCGCCGCCCTCCCAGGGCGCTCCACGGCGTACCGTTCACTCTCAGTGACCGCCCTCGCGGTGCTGCTCGAACAGTCGCTCGGCATCGATGCCGCGGCCGCCGCTACAGGCGCGCTTCGATACGTGCGCGGTTCCGAGGCCGCGGTGACGAGTGCGCTCGAGGATCCATCCCCGAGCGCCGCCCTCCTTCTCCATGCAGAGCGACCAGAGCAGGTGGTC
>CAINCM010000233.1 GCA_903847005.1 uncultured Chloroflexota bacterium
CTCGATCAGGCCTCCAGGGAGGAGTCCGAGCATGATCGTGCCTGCGGCGGCGATGAGGAGGCCGACGCGAAGCAGCGGCGCGGTGGCCACCTGCACCTCGTTCTCGGCAGGATCGCGCATGAAGAGATACACGATGACGCGCAGGTAGTAGAAGGCGGCGATCGCGGCGTTCAGCACCGCCACGATGGCCAAGGCCGCGGCAAGTCCGCCGGCCTGTACCGCACTGAGGATGACGTACGCCTTTGCGAAGAAGCCGGCCGTTGGCGGAATACCGGTGAGGCTCAACAAGAAGAGCACGGCGAGAAGTGCGATCTGCGGGTGCTTGCGACCGAGTCCTGCAAGATCGCTCAGCTGCACCGTTGCACCGGGCCTTCCCTGGATGACCGCGAGGAAGGCGAACGCGCCAAGGTTCATCAGCGCATATGCGGCGCCGTAGAAGAGAACTCCCGCGATTCCCGACGCCTCGCCGACGCCGGCGGCGACGATTCCAACCATCAGGTAGCCCGTGTGTGCGATCGACGAGTACGCGAGCATGCGCTTCACGTTTGCCTGTGTCAGCGCGACCAGGTTTCCGAGTGTCATCGTCGCAGCGGCGAGCACCACCATCACAGGAATCCAGATCTCTGCGAGCGGAAGCAGCGCGATCAAGAACAGCTTGATCAACAGCACAAACGCGCCCACCTTCGGTCCGACGGAGAGGTAGCCGGTGATCGGGGTCGGCGACCCTTGATACGCGTCCGGTGTCCAATAGTGGAACGGAACAGCGGCGATCTTGAACGCCGCGCCGGTGGTGATGAGCGCGAGCGCAACGGCAACCGCCGGCGAAAGGTTGGTGGCAACGGAGGCGATCGCCGTCGCGATGCCACTCAGCGACGATGTCCCCTCCGCCCCCCAGAGGAGCACGATGCCGAAGAGAAGGATGGCGCTGGAGAAGCTGCCGAGCAGGAAGTACTTGACGGCACCCTCCGTGCTGAGCGGATCGCGCTTCGCGTATCCGGCGAGCAGGTAACCGGGGATCACCATGAGTTCGAGTGCGATGAAGAGCGTGACCAGATCGGCGGACGCCGCCAGAAGAATCGTGCCGCAGAGGGCGAAGAGGAGCGTGGCGGCAAACTCGGCGCTCGGATATCCCCGCGCGAACAGGTGGTCCGGACTGATCAGCAGCGTGATGGCGACGATTGCCGCACCGAGTAGTCCGAGGTATGCCACGAACGGCCCACCGACGTACGCACCGTTCAGCGCAGTCACCGTTCCGCCGCTCTGCTGGAGCAGGATCCATGCGGTGACGCCGAGACCGGCGAGCGCAACGGAGATGGGCGCGTGTTTTCTGTTCGGCGTGATGGCGTCGCTCAAGAGCACCAACACCGCGCTCAGACCGACGCTGAGGAGCGGCGCGATGGTGAGGAGATCGTTGCTCATGGGGCCACACCTCCCGCCGCATACATCAGGAACTGCGCCACGCTCGGTGCGAACGCGCTGGTGAGCAACACGGGGAGGATGCCGAAGGCGACGATCATCGCCGCGAGCGGCGCGAGGGTTGCGATTTCGATCGGCGTGACATCGGTCAGCTTCGAGCCGAGACCCTTCAAGAACGGAGAGAGCTCGCCGGTGAAGACCCGCTGGTAGAGCCAGAGGAGGTAGACCGCAGCGAGGACCATCACGAGCGTTGCCGCACCCGCGACCATCGGGTTCACCAGGAAGGCGCCGAGGAGAACGAGGAACTCGCCGGCGAAGCCGGAGAGGCCGGGGAGGCCGACCGAGGCGAAGAGGAAGAAGCCGAAGAGTGCCGCGTACACCGGGGTGCGCGAGGCCCAGCCGCCCATCTTCGCGATCTCGCGGTCATGCGTTCGCTCGTAGCCGATCCCGACGAGAAGGAAGAGTCCGCTGGTGATGAGGCCATGGTTCAGCATCTGCAGGATGGCGCCGTCGACTCCCTGCTGGTTGAACGAGAAGATGCCGAGCGTGACAAAGCCCATGTGGCTCACCGAGCTGTACGCGATGAGCTTCTTCAGGTCGGTCTGCACGATCGCCACGATCGCACCGTAGATGATGGCGATCACCGAGAGCACGATGACAAGCGGCGCGAAGTCCTGCGCCGCCTGCGGGAAGAGCGGGATCGCGAAGCGGATGAAGCCGTAGCCGCCCAGCTTCAGCAGAACGCCCGCCAGGATCACCGAGCCGGCAGTGGGTGCCTGTACGTGCGCGTCGGGGAGCCACGTGTGGAACGGGAACATCGGCACCTTGATCGCAAAGGCGAGTGCGAACGCGGCGAAGGCGAGTGTCTGCAGCGTTGGATCGACGATCGTCCCGCGCAGAGCAAGGAGATCGAACGCGCCATTCCATGAGCCGGTCGCAACCTGATGGCTGAACGCCGTCGCAAGGATGGCGACCAGCATGAGAAGCGAGCCGACCAGCGTGTACAACACGAACTTGATCGTCGCGTAGATGCGGTCCGCGCCGCCCCAGATGCCGATAATCAGATACATGGGGACCAAGACAATCTCCCAGAAGATGTAGAAGAGGAAGAGGTCGAGCGAGAGGAAGACGCCGAGCATTCCGGTCTCCAGGACCAAGAAGCTGATGAAGTACTCCTTCACGCGACTCTGGATCGGGCCGAAGCTCGCCAAGATGCAGATCCAGCTCAACAGGGTGGTCAGCACCACGAGCGCGCCGGAAAGGCCGTCGACGCCGAGGTGGTAGGTGATGCCGAAGTTCGGGATCCACGCGAGCTGCTCGCGGAATGCGAACTCGCTGGAGAACTCGCGGATCCCTGGCAGCATCAGGAGGCTCAGAACGAACGTGATGACGGAGATCGCGAGCGCTGCACCGCGGATGGCCGACGGGCGCGATGAGGGGATCAGCGCGATGCCGAGCGCGCCGACGAGCGGCAGGAGCGTGATCATGGAGAGGATCGGCAG
>CAINCM010000234.1 GCA_903847005.1 uncultured Chloroflexota bacterium
GGCCATCGTGGCGGTGCTGAACGCCGCGATCGCCGCCTTCTACTACCTGCGCGTCATCGTGTATCTCTTCATGCGCGAGCCCGCCGAGAACGAGGTGCAGGTGGCCACCGCTCCGCTGCTTCGTGTCGGCCTCCTCATCGCCGCCGCAGGCACGATCATGCTCGGACTCCTCCCTGGAGGCTTGATCGAGGCGGTCGTCCAGGCGCTCGCCACCTGACGCCGGCTCCCGCCAGCCGACGGCGAGGCGAACCGCCGCACGAGCCAGTCGAGCACGTGTAACAAAAGCCGCCGCGGGCGAGCTCCGTTGCTCGCATCAGCAAAAACTCATATAAACTTCCGCTATATGGAAGCCTCCTCGCGATCGGCAGCCCGATGAGCACAAAGAGCCTCGCCGCACTCCCGGCGGCGCTGCGCGATCGCGCTGGAGAGCGCTTCGTCATCGAGGCGGCCCGCCGCGTCCATCGCGCCCTTGGAGACACCAACCGTCTCGATCTGGTGCGCCGACTTGCGGCCGCCCCGGCGACGGTCTCCGAACTGATCGAGTCGACCGGTCTCTCGCAACCACTTGTCAGCTGGCACCTTCGCCGACTGCGGAGCGCAGGGCTGGTGAGCAGCGAGCGGTCAGGTCGCGAATCCATCTACACGCTGCGCACCGAGACGATCGCCGAGGGTCACGCCCTGATGCTCGCCGCGCTCGGCGTGACGAATCCTGCCGCATGGGTAGCGCCAGAGTCGGCCCTCCCGCACGCGCAGCCTCTTGTCGACGCCGTGCGCGCGGAAGAGGAGTGAGCATGGCGAACCGCGCAACGGAAGGGAGCCTCTTCACCGGCGCCGAGCGTGCGCGAATCAAGCGCATCGGCGAACCGGTCGCGCTCTTTCTCGGTCGACTCGGCTTTTCACCGGACGCACTCACCGTTGCCGGCTTCGGGATCGTTCTCGCCGCAGCTGCCGCCGCCGTCGGTGGCCACTGGGCGCTCACCGCGCTGATCCTGATCTTCGGCACGCTCTTCGACGGACTTGATGGAACGCTCGCACGTGCCACGGGCAAGACCAGCAGCTTCGGCGCGTTTCTCGACTCGACCATGGATCGAGCCGGCGAAGCGGTGATCTACGCGGGCATCGCCGCGGGCGCCGCCGCAAGCGGCACCACCGAAGTGATAGGACTTGCAACCCTCGCACTCGGACTCGGATCCCTCGTGAGCTACGTGCGCGCGCGCGGCGAAGGCCTCGGCGTCTGCGCAGATGTCGGTATCGCACAGCGTGCCGAGCGCGCTGCAGTCTTGGTCGCAGGCCTTCTCGCCGGCGGCGCGCTCGGAACTTCGTGGTTGGCCGCTGCACTCGCCCTCATCTCCGTCGCCTCTGCGATCACCGTCGTGCAGCGGATTCGATTCATCCGCGCTGGTCTCGCAGCAGTCGAGCGGTCAGCGGAACAAGGAGAGGCCTCGCCGCGCCGATAGCGGCCGATTGATGCTCGCCGTTGGCTCTGCCAGCGGTTGGTGAAGGTGGGGCTGATGGTCAGCTCCGCAAAGGAACGGTAGTAACAAGGGGGTACGCAACATGATGGAAATGAACGGGCCACGGGCCCTATGGAACGCACGGCCGGCGCCGGCAACGCCGGTCAAGGCAACCAACCCGATCCGCGTTGCGATCGCGGGCGTGGGGAACTGCGCGAGCAGTCTCGTGCAGGGTCGCTACTTCTACGCGGACGCCAAGAACGATGCGAAGGTTCCAGGGCTGATGCACGTGGACCTTGGCGGGTATCACGTTCGAGACCTCGAATACGTCGCCGCGTTCGACGTGAACGTGACGAAGGTCGGCAAGGATCTCTCGGTTGCACTCGGCGCAGACCCGAACAACACGTGGACCTTCCAGGAGATCCCGACCACCGGCGTCATCGTCCAGCGCGGACCAACGCTCGACGGCATCGGCAAGTACCTGCGCGACGTGGTGAAGGAGTCGCCGGAGAAGCCGGTGGACGTCGCGGCGGTGCTCAAGGAGCGCAAGGTGGACGTCTTGGTTGCCTACCTTCCAGTCGGCAGCGAAGAGGGAATCCGATACTACGCGGAGCAGGCGATCAAGGCGGGTTGCGCGTTCGTGAACGCAATCCCCGTCTTCATCGGTCGCGAGCCAGAGTGGCAGAAGAAGTTTGCCGCCGCCGGCCTTCCGATCGTCGGCGACGACATCAAGAGCCAGGTGGGCGCAACGATCGCGCATCGTGTCCTTGCGCGGCTCTTTGCCGACCGCGGCGTGCACCTCGACCGCACCTATCAGCTGAACTTCGGTGGCAACACCGACTTCCAGAACATGTTGGAGCGCGATCGACTGGAGAGCAAGAAGATCTCGAAGACCAACGCGGTCACCTCGATCCTCGATGCGCCGATGGGCGAGGAGCAGGTACACGTCGGGCCTTCGGACTTCGTGCCGTGGCTCCTTGACCGAAAGTGGGCGAACATCCGACTCGAAGGGACAACCTTCGGCGGTGTGCCGCTCACCGCGGAGCTGAAGCTCGAGGTCTGGGACTCGCCGAACAGCGCCGGTGTGATCACCGACGCGATTCGTTGCGCGAAGCTCGGACTCGATCGGAAGTTGGCGGGGACACTCGTTGCCCCTTCGTCGTACTTCATGAAGAGCCCCCCGGTTCAGCTGCACGATGACATCGCGCACGCTGCCGTCGAGGCCTTCATCCGCGGCGAGGACAACCGTGTCCTCGACGGCACGCAGGTCACTGCCGAGGGTTACCCCTCCTCGGAGGCCCTGAGCCCGGTTCGCGCCTAACCGTTCTCGCGCGGCTGGCACGGGCCAGCCCCGCCTTCACAACGAGGAGAGCCGCCGTACCCGAAAGGGGCGGCGGCTCTCCCTATACACTCCACAGATGAGCGAGCAGCAGCCGGCGACCCCTTCGCCGATCCGCCGCGAGACGCCCGGATCGGCCCCCCGACTCACCCCCCGGCGCGTCTGGGAGCGGATCGTCTATCTCCTCGCCCTGACCCTCATGCGCCTCGTGGGAGTGCTCCCTCCCCGCCCCGTCGAGGCCCTGTTCGCCACCCTTGCCCCGCTCGCCTACCTCCTCTGGCCGGCCAAGCGCCGGATCGCCAACTCCAATGCCGCCGTGGTCCTCGGGGTCGCCGACCCAGATGGGCAGCCCCTCCCGGGTTCTGAAGCGGCGGTCCGGGCCCGGGCGATCGCCAACTACCGCAGCTACGGCCGCTACACGGCGGAACTCCTTCGGTTGCCGAGCCGTCAGCTTGAGGCGATCGCTGCAGAAGTTGACCTCCGCGAGACCCTCCTTCTCGACGACTACCGGGCGCGCGGCCAGGCGGCGGTTTTCGTCGGCTTTCATGCAGGGAACAACGAGCTCGGCGCCGCAAGCCTCGCGCAGAAGGCGTATGACGTGAACGTCGTCGGTGACGACACCGCATTCCCCGAGATGTACGAGCTGCTCCGAAGGCTGCGCGCCTCGTGGGGCATCAAGATGATCGATTGGCGCGCGATCCGCGAGGTCTTCGGTGTGATGCGCCGCGGCGGAATCCTCGTGCTCTTGAGCGACTGGGGATGGAAGCCAGACGGGATCCCATGCAGGCTCTTCGGTCGCTGGACCACGCTTCCAAGCGGGCCGGCGGTGATTGCCGCGCGCGGCAACGCGCCGATCATTCCGTTCTTTGTTCGACGCGAACGACCGGGATCGTTTTACATCCTCTTCGGCACACCGATCAGCGCAGGCAACGGGTCTCCCGCCGCACAACTCGCCGCGACGCAAGAAACCGCGGAACAAATGGAACGCCTGA
>CAINCM010000235.1 GCA_903847005.1 uncultured Chloroflexota bacterium
CCGAGCAAGCTGTCGTAGTACGGAGGCACCTCGTAGCCCGCATAGAGGTGCGAATCGAAGCGCACCCACGGGCCGCTCGGCGAACGATATTCGTTGATCTGGCCCGCCTGCGGCTGGAAGTTCTGCGCCGGATCTTCCGCCGTGATGCGGAACTCGATCGCATGACCGCGCGACTGGACCTCGGACTGCTTCATCGGCATCTTCGCGCCGCCCGCGAGTGCAATCTGCAGCGCCACAAGATCGATCCCCGTCACGACCTCCGTCACCGGGTGCTCCACCTGGATGCGGCAGTTGATCTCGATGAAGTACGGCTTCCCATCTGGGCCTACGAGGAACTCCAGCGTCCCTACGTTCTGGTAGCCCGCGGCGCCGATCGCCTTCGCGGCACGCGCGAGGAACTCCTCACGCACGCGCGGGGCCAGCGCAGTGGACGGCGACTCCTCCACAAGCTTCTGATGTCGTCGCTGAAGCGAACAGTCGCGCTCGCCGAAGTGGAGCGCCGTCCCTTCGTGATCAACGGCGATCTGCACCTCGACGTGGTGCGTGGCACTCAGGTACTTCTCCAGGTAGATGGATCCGTCGCCGAACGCCGCCTGCGCCTCTTGCACGCAGATGGCGAAACTCCTGCTCAGCTCGACCTCGCTCTGTGCCACGCGCATCCCACGCCCGCCGCCGCCAGCCGACGCCTTCAAGATCACGGGGTAGCCGATCTTCTTCGCCGCAGCGAGCGCCGCCGCTTCGTCTGCGACGACGCCGTCGGAACCAGGGATCGTCGGCAGGCCGTGCTTCGCCAGCAGAGCGCGCGTCGCCGCCTTGGAGTGGAACCTCTCAAGGATCGGCGCGGATGGCCCGATGAAGGTGAGCTTGTGCGCCGCAACCGCCTCGGCGAAGGCGGCGTTCTCGGAGAGGAAGCCGTAGCCGGGGTGAACCGCGTCGCAGCCGGTGGCGAGCGCCGCGGAGATGATGGCGGGCGCCGAAAGGTAGCTCCCCTTGGCGTCCGCTGGTCCGATGCAGACCGCCTCGTCGGCCACGAGCACGGCGCGCGAATCGGCGTCCGCTTCGCTGTAGGCGACGACCGCCTCGATGCCGAGCTGCCTGCATGCGCGCAAGATGCGCAGCGCAATCTCTCCGCGATTCGCAATGAGCACGCGCTTGATCACTTTGCGGCCTCACCAATCGATTCGAGGATGAAGATCTCCTGGCCGTACTCCACGGGATCGCCGGTCGCCGCGCGCAGGGTCACCACAATCCCGCCGTGCAGCGCGCGCACCTCTGTTGGAATGCCGAGCACCTCCACCTGCGCCACCAGCGCACCCTTGTTCACCTTCGCACCGATGTGGATGTCTTTGGCGAGCGTCAGGAAGCCGACCGCCGTGGCTCGCACCGCGTGCTTGCGAACGCCGTCGGCGCTGCGCTCACTCGCCGGCGCGGCGCTCGCCTTCCCCTCAGCGGGTCGGCTCGCCGGCCCGGCGCTCGACACCGCGCCGGCCGGGACGGCACCCGCCTCGCCGGGTGCCTCGGCGCGCACGCGCACCGTTGCACCGTTGCGCTCCACCTCGATCTCGCCGAGCCCGGTTACGGCGAGTCGGTCGACGAGCACCGGAAGGAGCGCGTCGATCAGCTCGCCGAGCTCATCGGCGTTGCCGCTGCCGCTCACGTTCGCGTTGGCGAGGTCGCGAAACTTTGCCATCGCTATGCCCCCGCGTTGTCGCGTTCGATCTCGTCCATCCAGTCGTCGCCAACCCCGGCGCCGACAAGCTCACGGTCGAGTCCGAAGAGCGAACGAATCGCACCGGTGAGTCCCTTCTTCTTCACCGGTGCTTCGTCGAACGCACCGTACTCGCGGTAACGCGCGTATCGCGCCGTGAGCAGTTCGCCGAGATCGTTCATGGATTCGAGTTCGTCGAACGCGGCGCTCGCCGTCTCCCAGATGGCGCGCGCGAGCGTCACCGTGGACTCGTCGGAGAGCGTCTCGGGCTCGGGGATGATGCCGTCCACCACCCCGAGTGCCAGCTGCTCTGGTGCGGTGATGCGCAGCGCGCGCGCCGCGGCGGGCGCCTTCTCCGAGGTGCGGAAGAGGATCGCGGCGCACCCCTCGGGGCTGATCACCGAGTAGTAGGCGTGTTCGAGGGCGTAGACGCGATCGCCGGTGGCGATGGCGAGCGCGCCGCCCGAACCCCCCTCGCCCGTGATCACGGTGACGATCGGCGTGCGCAGCTGCGTCATGCGACTGATCGCGGAGGCGATCGCCTCGGCGATCCCGCGCTGTTCGGACTCGGGGCCGGGGTGTGCGCCCGGCGTGTCCACCAGGGTCAACACGGGGAGGTGAAGTCGCTCGGCGAGCTCGAACGCGCGCTCCGCCTTGCGGTAGCCCTCAGGGTGCGGCATGCCGAAGCCGCGACGGATGTTGCTCTCGGTGTCGCGCCCCTTCTGCGTCCCCACGACCACGATGCGTCGCCCGTCGATCCGTGCGATGCCGGCGACGATCGCGCCGTCATCGCCGGCGCGTCGATCGCCGCGCAGCTCCACGAACTCGGCGTTGAGCGCCTCGAGGATCTCTGC
>CAINCM010000236.1 GCA_903847005.1 uncultured Chloroflexota bacterium
AGCCTTCTGCTCGCGCTTCTGTTCGCCGAGATCGAGCTGCTCACCAACGACCGCGGCGAACCCCCCCTGCTCCTTCTCGACGACGCGTTTTCCGAGCTCGACCCTGAGCGGCGCGATCATCTGGTAGAGCGACTCGTCTCGCTCCCGCAGACGATCATCACCACCACCACGCTCGGAGATCTCGCGCCGCGCCTGGTGGCTGCGAGCGCGCCTCAAGAGGTCGTTCGCGGTCCGCGCGGAAGCGAAGTGCAACATGGCTGAGAAGCGCGAACGAAAAGGAAGGCCCCAGAAGCTGGGTGCGCTGATCCCCGAAGCGGCGCGTGCCCTTGGTTTCGAAGAAGAGCTCGAGCGCTCACGGCGCGCACGCGTCTTCCAGGAAATCCTCATCGAGATCGCGCCACACCTCGTGCCCCGCTGTCGACTCGTAGGAGGCGAGAACGGCCGACTCGTCGTCGAGGTCGACGATCGCGCAACCGCACAAGAGCTGCACCTTCGAAGCGCCGAGATCACCGGCGCGTATTCCAGCCACCCGCGCGGAGCGCGCGCCATCGGCCTGACCGTGCGTATTGGCCGAGGCGGCGAAGATACCGAGCGGCACTAGGCGTATCCTCAGCAGAATGAACGAGGAACATAAGACGACAAACGCTCAACCAACCCTGCTCGTCGGCTCGCCAACGCTCGTCATCGCCGGAGAGCACGCACTCCTTCTGCGCATGCCAACGAGCCCGACCACTGCCCGCACACTCGGCGCGCGCGCGATTCTGATCTCTGCACCAGGGGCGAGCACGGCGCAACTCAAGGCTGCCGCCGAACGCGCCCTCAACCTCTTCGATAAGGGAGACGGGGGCGCCAGCGAGCGCGCGCGCAGCATCATCGTGGCACTGCGCGCGCAACTTGGCGCGCGCAGCGAGTTCTGCATGGTCGGACTGCTTCGTCGCGAGGCATGGGCCGCATCCAGCGGCGGTCTCACCGCCGTCGCTTCGCTTCTGCGCGAAAGCCGACACGCCACCGTCCTGCTCCCTGCTGGCGCGCCGGGCGCGGCCACCAGCGCCGCAGGGCGACAGGGAGTAGTCGCCGGCCGCGTCGCACTCGCGACAGGGGACCGCGTGGCGTTGGCCGTCAGCGAGGAGGGCGCGCGAGCGCTGCTGAAGCGCCGCGCCGGCGCAGAGGGCGACGCCGCACAACTCGAACTCCTGCTCGCAAACGAGGTGCCCACGCCCCCACCATCACGCACCACCGCGCCGACGAGCGCCACCCTGTTGACAATCCCAGCGGACAACATCGCGCAGGCAAAGGCACGCGCACGCGCACGCTGGGAAGAGGGGAACGCCGAGCGAAGCGAGCTGATCGCCGCCGCCGTGCCACCGAAACCAGAGGCGAACCGCCGCCGTCCTGAAAGCTCGACGGAGCCGTACACGCCGATCGATCGCGCGGCTCAAGAGGTGCTTGCAGGGCGTCGCGGCGGAGGTCTGCGAGGTGGGGTGTCGACCCGCGGCCCATCTGTTCAAAGCACCCCGCCGAGCCGCGAGGCGAGGAACCGCGAGGCGCTTCGGCGCGCAGCCCAGGCGCGCGCAGAGCGCAGCCCGGGCGCGGAGCCGGAGATCGAGCGATCTCGTACTGAACGCCGTGTTCGGCCACCCTCGCCGCTTCAGGCCGCAACGCGACGCCTCATCGACGTCGCAGAGCGACGCCTCCCGTGGCTCGCGTCGCGAGTGCCGGCGCCGAGCCTCGATGTTGAACGCAAGCGCGACACCTCGCCGGAGGAGTCACGCGCTCTCGGACGGCGACGAAGCGCCACTGTGCTCCTCCTCGCCATCCTCATCACCGCGATCGGCGGAGCTGCAGGCGTCTACCTCAACCGCTCAGACCCAACACTCGACGCGGTGGCGAACGCGAGGGAGTCGCTTGCAGAGGCAAGCCGAGCGGTCGAGGAGGCGCTCAACCCGGTCACCAACCTGCTTGCAAGCGATCCGGAGCGCGCGCGAACGCTTCTTGTCGGCGCGGCTGAGAAGCTGATCGTCGCCGAAGAGGGCGGGGCGTCACAGGCGGAGGTCGATGCGCTCCGCGAGAAGATGGAACCGGCGCTGGACAAGCTCTTCCTGCTCTCCCGCGCGGCGGTGTTCGATGTCTTTGACTTCAGTTCCGCGACGGTGCCAATCAAGATCACTGCGATCACCCAAGGACCAGACGGATACAGCTACATTCTCGACGACTACTCCGGTGCGGTCTACCGAGTCGATCCAGCCGCCCAACCCAATCCGCGCGCCACTGTTGTCTATCAGCCCGGGTACGAACTCTTCGGCAGCACCACGGGACGCGCACAGGCCATTGCGGCGTCAGGGCCGGACATCTTGATCTTCGACGCATCGTCGAACCTGTGGCGCTGGCGACCTGCCGATCTGAGCGGAAAGGGGACGCTCGTCAAGCTGCGCGTTCGAGACGGCGAACTGTGGGGCGGCGACGTGAAG
>CAINCM010000237.1 GCA_903847005.1 uncultured Chloroflexota bacterium
CCAGCGGTCCGCCGCCTCGCGCGCCGCCCGCTCCCCCGGCAACGGGAGCAGCTCGATGCGCGCGGTCGGCTGCGATGACTTCGCCAGCGCGGTGGCGTTTGGACGCAACGAGGCTGGGAGCGTCAGGGTCGGTGGTGCGGGGAGTCTCGGTGGGACGGCGAGCGGTCTGCCTGCACCGGCGGTGACGCGCTCGAGCCAACGCCGAAAGTAGGGTGTGTAGACCCCGTACGGCGTTTCGCTCCCCGTCAGCAGTTCGTCGGGCTCCACCACGGTGAGGCCGCGCACGGCGTGAAGGGTCACACCGAGGGGAACCAGCACGTCGGCGACCGCGCGATCGCGCGCACGCGCATACGGCGTGTGGTCTCTCGTGGCGAAGAGCGCGATCTCACCGCTCGGCTGTGCGGTGGAGCGCAGTGCGCGAATGAGCGCGGGAAGCGCTCGGGTCGCGGGCCCTTCGAGCTCGAGCAGCGTCGAGCCGCGCGCCGTCAGCTCTCGCGAGAGCTCGGCCAGGCTCTCGCGCAGGTACCAGGTGCGATTCGCACTTGCACGTGGGCCGGCGATCAGGCGCGGCTCCCAGATGAAGATCGGCAAGAGCGCTCCGTGACGTTCGCGCGCGCGCTCGGCTGCGGCGATCAGGGCCGGATGATCGGCAAGGCGAAGATCGCGACGGAGCCAGAGGAGCGTGATCGGTGCACTCATCGTGCGCAGATCATCGCACGCTCAGCGTGAGGCGGGAGCCTCCAGGTCTTCGGGTGTGTCGATATCCGCGAGCGCGGCGCCGAGCGGGTCAAGGCGAGAAAGGATCCGCGCATCGAGCGTGACTGCCGCGAGCGCGCTCGCAAGGTCGCGTAGCCGCGGGAGCTCCCCGTTTCCCGCCACGGCGGCACGGAGTGCGCCGAGGCTCGTTGCAAACGGAAGGGGCTCGTCTGCGCGAAGGATCACGTTCCCGCTGGAAGCCGCCATGAGGCCGAGAAGCGGGGGTGGTGCGAACGGTGCATCCGCGGCCAGGATGATCACGCGTGTGCTGTCGTCGCGATCGCGCAGTCGTTCGCCTGCGAGAAGATCGGCGAGCGATGCGGCAGGTCCCGCGAGTGGGCGTCGGTCTGGAATGCAGACTGCGGGAGCGCTGAGGTTCGGCTCGCCGAGGACGAGGACCTCAGGGACCGCGGCGAGGAGCGTGGCGTGCGCGGCATCGACCACGCGCGCGCCGGCAAGTTCGGGGCGCCCGCGCCGGTCGGCAAGTGCAGCGGGGATCACGGCGTCGAGCTTCCCGCTGGGGAAACGTGCGCTCGCACCTCCCGCAAGGAGGATGCCGATCGCGCTCACGCTACGCCCCGGTGTTGACCGGCGCCAGTTCGACGATCGCGTTGTAATCGGGTACGTGGCTGATCGGATCGCGGTGCGCGCCGTCGATGAGCGGATTCGCCTCGGGGAAGTGCATCTGCACGCTCCCTGCGCGAATCGGAGCGATCTTGATGCGCGCCCGAACTTCGCCTGTCGCACTGCGCACCTGCACCGCTGCCCCGTCGACCAGGCCGCGCGCCGCTGCATCCGCAGCAGAGATCAGGATGTCGCTTCGCACGGCACCGTTGAGAGGATCCTTCTCCTTCCAGACCATGGAGTTGAACTGCTTGCCGCGACGTGTGGAGAGGTTCAGCTTCCCTGCAGGGAGCGTCGCCTCGATCGGGAGCACGGTCGCAAAGTGCGCCTTCCCATCTGGCGTGGCGAAGACCTGCCCCTCGCAGAGGCGCTCTCCTCCCCACTGGATCGCATCGCCGCTCGCCTTCAACGTCTCGATCCCCGCATATGACGGGACGATGCGCGCGATCTCTTCGCGGATCTGCTGCGTGCCGCCGGGGAAGGCGACCAGATGTGCGCGGGCCGGATCCACCTCGTGCGCAAGCTGCGTGAAGACCTCCCACTCCGGACGCGCCTCGCCGATGCGCGGGCCCGGAATCTCCGGGCTGAACGCCACGCGTCGCTCCGTCGTCGTCTCTGTTCCCCCGCCTGGAACCTCGTAGCGAGTGGTTGCAGGGAGGAGGAGCACCGCCTCGCCTGGATCTACCAGCATCTGGCTGCTGACCACGATGTCTTGATGCACGCGGAGCGGAACCTTTGCGAGCGTGCGTGCGATCGCGTCAGGGTCCGGCATCGTCTCCAAGAAGTTCCCGCCAACGCTCCAGAGCACGTCGATCTCGCCGCGCTCCGCTGCGTCGAGCTGCTGCGGCGCCGAGCGTCCGTTCTTCGGCGCAATCGGGAAGCCGTAGGCGGCGGCGAGCGGCTCCGTGTATCGCGACTCGACGGGGAGCCCGCCCGGCAGTGCCGTTGCGTACGCCCCCATCTCTGCGCCGCCCTGCACGCCGCTGTGCCCGCGGATCGGCATCAGTCCGGCACCAGGCCGACCAATGTTGCCCCGAGCAAGGCCGAGATTGACGATCGCGGCCACGTTCTCGCTTCCGCACGCCTGCTGAGTGATCCCCATCGACCAGATGAGCACCGCCGACTTCGCTCCTCCGTACATGGCGCAGAAGGTTTCCAGCTCGTCGCGCGTCGCACCGGACATCGCAAGAAACTCGTCGATGCTTCGCCCGCTGAGTGCGGCGCGAAGGTCGGCCCAACCGGCGCTCTTCTCTGCGATGAACGCCTGGTCGATCCTGCCAAGCTCCTCCAGTCGCAGGAGCGCGGCGCTGATGAAGGCGATGTCGCCCCCCTGCGCCACCTGCACCCAGGCGTCCGCCATCTTCGTGCCGAAGAGGAGCGAGTCGACGTTGCTCGGAACCCAGTAGCGGTCGAGTCCCGGCTCGCGATACGGATTGACGACGAGGATCTTCGCGCCGCGCTTCTTGGCGAGATGGAGATACTTCATGAAGACAGGTTGCGCGTTCGCCACGTTGGAGCCGAAGAGGACGATCAGATCGCTTTCGATCACATCGCGGTACGAGACCGTCGTGGCTCCGTAGCCGATCCCGTGCTTGAGCGCACCCGTGCTCGGCGCATGGCAGATGCGTGCCGCGTTGTCCACGTCGTTCGTGCCGAGGAAGCGCACCACCTTCTGAATGGCGTAGTAGGTCTCGTTCATGATGCCGCGCGCAGTGAGGAAGAAGGAGATGCGCGACGGTCCGGCCGCCTTGATCTGCGACGCGGCGATCTGCAGCGCGCGCTCCCAGCTGATGCGCTTGAATCCGCGCTCGCCGCGCATCCGCAACATCGGATACGGGAGGCGGCCCAGCGCACGGAGCTCGGTGGACGAGAGAGCGCGCAGCGCGGCGACGTCGGCAAGTCGTTCCGGGTCGAGGGCGCGCGCCGTGTTCACCTGCAGCAGGTTGAGGCGCGTAGTGCAGAGGTGGAGGCCGTCGATCGTCCAATCCTGGAAGCCGGCCACGCCGAGCGCGCAGCCGTCGCAGACCCCCTTGCTGAGGATGCGCCAGGCGTAGCGAAGGTTGCCGCGGTTCTCCCAGATCGTGCGCAGCGTCTCCGTGATGTGGTTCGGCTTCTGCAGGCCGAAACCGTTCGGACGCCAACTCACGAAGAGCGATGGCTTGGGGAGCCACGACCCTCCGTATCGCTTGCGCGGCGCAGGGGGCTGCGCAGGGGTGGGGGTTGCACTCATAGGGCGAGTCTAGCGGCGCGCCGATGCGAGCGGCGGACGGCGCGGAAGGGTACGATCCGCGCGCCGAGTTCTGCCCGGCGCCACCAGCTCCCAGCGAAAGGGGTCCAGATGCCTGCCAGTGTGATCGTCGGCCTGCAGTGGGGCGACGAAGGGAAGGGGAAGACGACCGACTTCCTCGCCGAGCAGGTTGCAGCGGTCGTGCGCTACCAGGGAGGAGACAACGCCGGCCACACCATCGTCATCGGCACGGACACCTTCAAGCTGCACCTTGTGCCGAGCGGCGTGCTCTACCCGCACATCACCCCGGTGATCGGGCCGGGCGTGGTGGTCAATCCTGAGACGCTGCTGCACGAGTTCGACGGGCTCACCGCGCGCGGCATCGACATCTCTCGCGTGCGCGTCAGCCACGCCGCCTCGCTCATCCTGCCGTATCACATCGCGCTCGACAGGGCGCGTGAAGCGTCGCTCGGCGGCGCAAAGGTCGGCACCACCGGCCGCGGCATCGGGCCGGCATATGAGGATCGCTCCGCGCGCACGGGTCTTCGGGTCGAAGATCTCCTCAGCCCTGCGTCGACTGCGACGCGACTTGCACGCGCACTTCCGGAGAAGCGTGCGCTCTTGCAGGCGCTCGGCGCAGACGACCCGGCTGCAACCGACGAGCGCGCACTCGCAGCGCAGATCGCTGCGTGGGGAGCGCGACTCCGTCCGCACATCGCAGATACGAACGAACTGGTACAGCGTGCCCTCGCGCGCGACGAGCACGTCCTCTTCGAGGGGGCGCAGGGGACGCTCCTCGACCTCGGCCACGGCTCGTATCCGTACGTCACGTCTTCGCACCCGATCGCCGGCGGTGCCACCACCGGCGGCGGCATCGCCCCGCTGCAGATCGACGAGGTGATGGGCGTGATGAAGGCGTATGCCACGCGCGTCGGGTCCGGCCCGTTCGTCACCGAGCTGACCGACGCCATCGGCGAACGAATCGCGACCACCGGGCACGAGGTCGGCACCACCACCGGACGACGGCGTCGCGTTGGATGGAACGACGCACTGCCGCTCCGCTACGCGGTGCAGCTGAACGGCGTCTCTAGCATCATGCTCAACAAGCTCGATGTTCTTTCCGGAATCCCAGAGATCCTGCTCTGCGTCGCATATGAGATCGACGGCGCGCGGGTCGATCGCTGGCCCGCTTCGCTCTCAGAACTGGAGCGCGCGAAGCCGATCTACGAGCGGTTCCCCGGCTGGAACGAACCGATCCACGCGGTGCGAGCCCTCGCAGACCTGCCGGAGAACGCACGCCGTTACGTCACCGCACTCGAAGAACTTGCCGGCGCGCCGATCGTCCTCCTCTCCGTCGGCCCTGAGCGCACGCAGACCATCGAGCGCGCCTGGCGGCCGATGCGCCGTGCCGCGAGGCGTGGCTGAGGAGCGACGAGATGATCGAGCGATACACACGACCGGAGATGGGCGCCGTCTGGGGTGAGGCGGCTCGTTGGGAGGCGGCACTCCGCGTCGAGATCGCCGTGGCCCGAGCGCAGGCGCGCAACGGGGAGATCCCCGCCGCTGCGGCAGAGGCGATCGCGACGCGTGCGAAGGTGGACCTCCAGCGCATCGCGGAGCTCGAGGCGGAGCTCGACCACGACACCCTCGCCTTCGTGAACGCCGTGGCGGAGTCGATCGGCCCCGAGGGTCGCTACCTCCACTTCGGCCTCACCAGCAGCGATGTCATCGACACGGCGCTCGCGCTGCAGCTGCGCGCGGCCTCCGATCTCCTGCTCGCCGAGCTCGACGCGCTCGTTGCCGTCATCATCCGCCGCGCGCGCGAGGAGCGTGACACCGTGATGGCGGGACGCACCCACTCCGTGCACGCCGAACCGATGACGCTCGGCGCAAAGCTCGCCGGCTGGGCCTTCGAGGCGGCGCGTGACCGCGAGCGCCTCGCTCGCGCTGCAGACGAGGTGGCGACAGGGAAGATCTCGGGGCCGGTCGGGACGTACAGCCAGATCAGCCCGCTGATCGAACACGAGGCGCTCGCCGCGCTGACGCTTCGCGTGGATCCTGTCAGCACGCAGGTCGTTCAACGCGATCGGCATGCGGCGCTCCTTGCCGCGATCGCGATCACGGGCGGCACGCTCGAACGCTTCGCAACCGAGATTCGCAACCTGCAACACAGCGAGATCGACGAGCTGCGAGAGCCGTTCCGCGCCGGCCAGGCGGGGAGCTCCGCCATGCCACAGAAGCGGAATCCGGTGAAGAGCGAGCGCATCGCAGGCTTCGCGCGCCTCTTGCGCGGATATGCCGCGGTTGCCATGGAGAACCAGGCGCTATGGCACGAACGCGACATGAGTCACAGCTCCGCCGAACGCATCATCCTGCCGGATGCCACCACCCTGCTGCACTTCGCGCTGGTCTCGATGCGCGGCATCATCGACAAGATGGAGGTGAACCGCGAGGCGATGCGCCGAAACCTCGACGCCGGCCTCGGCCTCCACGCCGCATCGCGACTCCTGACGGCACTCGTCAATACAGGTACTGCGCGTGACGCCGCCTACATGCTGGTGCAGCACGCATCGTCCGCCGCGCGCGAGAGGCGGATCAGCCTGCATGAGATCGCCCTCGCCACTCCGGAGATCGTGAACGCGCTCGGCGCCGACGCGCTCGGCGCCGCACTCGATGAGCGCGCGGCGCTTGCCAACTGTGGAATCTTGGTGGATCGCCTGAAGGAGATCGAACGCGCAGGCTAGGGCTGCACCGCACCCTGTTCGGTGTAGACATTGAACGAGTGCTCGCGCAGGAACCCGATCAGGCAGACGCCGAGCCGTTCCGCCGTCTCCACGGCGAGCGATGAAGGCGCACCGACGCAGGCGATCGCAGGGAAACCAGCTGCGGCAGCCTTCTGGACGAGCTCGAACGAGCAGCGGCCGGAGAGGAGCAGCAGCGTGTGCCTGAGGGGAAGCGCGTGGCGAAGCGCCGCTTCGCCGATCAGCTTGTCGACGGCGTTGTGGCGACCGACATCTTCGCGCACGGTGGCGACACGCAACGAACCGTCGTCGGCAACGCGCACGGCGGCGGCGGCGTGAAGTCCGCCGGTTCCCTCGAAGAGGTCTTGGGCGGCGCGCAGCTGCTCTGGGAGCTGCAACAGTGCGGCGCCGCCGATTCGCGCGATCGGCTCGACGCGCCCGAGTCGCTGGGCCACGTCGTCGAGCGACGCCTTCCCGCAGATCCCGCACGATGCGGTTGCAACCGTGGTGCGCGAGGGAATGCGCGCGACATCGAACTCGGAGCGAAGGTGGACCAGGATGTGATTCTCCGGTTGCGATGCGTGCAGCGGATCGCCGAAGCTGACGCGCGCCACGTCACTCGGATCGATGAGCCTCTCGCTGACGAGGAACCCGACCGCGAGCTCATCGTCGTTGCCCGGCGTGCGCATCGTGACGGCACCCTCTATTGGCTCTCCGTCAGGCCCGGCAACGGAGATCTGCGCCGGCTCTTCGCCGATGAGCAGGTCGTCACGTTCGACGGCGGCCCCGTCACGCCATGTGATGACGCGATGCGTGGATGTGCGACGACGTGGATCGGGTAGTGCGCTCATCCCGAGATCGTAGTGGCGAGCCGCGGTACGGGATAGCGAACGGCCGGGGCCCCGAAGGGTCCCGGCCGTCCGTCAAACGACGAAACTCGAACGCTCAGCGCGCTGGGCGTCGGCTTGCGAAGCAGGTGTCGCAGTAGACCGGCTTGCCGCTCGTCGGCAGGAAGGGGACCATCGTCTCCTTGCCGCAGTCCGAGCAGGTCGTCGGGTGCATCTCGCGTGGCCCGCGTGGAGCTCGCGGGGCGCCGTAGCCACCCGCGCTGTAGCTGCCGCCGCCGGTGTAACCACCGAAGCCGCCCGCCGAACCACCCTCGCGCTGCGCCTTGCGGGCGTTGCGGCATGGTGTGCAGCGCTTCGGCTCGGTGAAGCCGCGCTCGGCGTAGAACTCCTGGTCCCGCGCCGTGAATACGAACTCCTGGCTGCAATCCATGCAAACCAAGTTCTTGTCTGTGTACATTCCGTTCACTCCTATTGTTGGCTCGCCTCGTGTTCCGAAGGTTTGTCTCGCGAGCCCAGGAGGGAACGGTTGACTGATCTC
>CAINCM010000238.1 GCA_903847005.1 uncultured Chloroflexota bacterium
CAAGGGGCGACGGGAGCGGATCGTGCCAATCGGGGAGCCGGCACTTGATGCGATTCAGGCCTACCTTAATCATGGGCGCGCGATCCATCAGCAGCTTCCGGGCCGGACCAGCGGATCCGCCCCAGAGCCAAAGGCGCTGCTCTTGGGACGTGGCGGCGTGCGGTTGCGCAGGGAGTCGGCCTGGTCTGCGATCCGCGCTGCTGCCGTCGCAGCAAACCTGGGGCAAGAAATTCACCCCCATACGCTGCGCCACTCGTTTGCGACGCATCTTCTCGATGGCGGGGCGGACCTTCGTGTCGTGCAGGAACTTCTTGGTCATGCCGATATTGCAACGACCCAGCTGTACACCCACCTTCTTGGAAGCCACGTGCGTGATTCCTATCGGAAGGCCCATCCCAGGGCCTAGGCGGCCCGTGACGCGGTAGGATTCAGCGGTGAGCCGCGCAATTCGTACCCATAGACTCCGGCAGGTGCTTGCCCACCTCACGGCAGTTGCCCGTCAACAGGCTGCATCCCTAGGTCTAGCCACCCCAGTCGGTGCCGAGGGCGACGCGCACCTCCGAGTCTTAGGAGCAACCGCACGGGCCCGCCGCGCCTTCGCCGCCGCGCACCCCGCTGATCAGGCCTCTTCAGCTCGCACTGCGGAGAGCCTTCGACGCCTCGGTGCCAATGCAGATGATCAACTCGCGGCACTTCTCCATGACCTTCCAAAGGGGCGGATCGGCCTGCTCCCGGGGGCGATTCTTGTGCTTGAGGGATCGCCCGTGACCGGAGAGGCTCGCGGTCCATTCGCGCGCGCGCGAACGACGTTGCGTCAGCATGCATCAGCCGCACCAACACTTGCCGCAAAACTTGGCGCCCCCCGCGGCACCATTCACATACTGCGTGAGCTTGCGCGGCAAGAGGCGCGGGGTGCGTCGCGCCTCAGATCAACTGGGATCAACGCGCGAGTACGGCTCCTTCTTGATGTTGATAGTGGTGTGCCCCGATGAGTGTCCGCGGCATCGCTGAGGGGTTTGAGCTTCCCGATCCATCGATCCCGGATATCGAAGGCGTCATCTTCCGAAGGGAGCAGGGCGGACTCTTCGGTCGCACTCGCTCGTATGTCGCCTTGGGGGAATTCAGCGGACCGTACGGGCTCTTGCTTGCCCTCATTGAGCGTGAGGAGTTGGATGTTCGTCGAGTGCCACTTGCCGGATTCGCCGATGAGTTCCTGCGTTACTTCGCGGAGATTCCAGATGATCGACTAGAGACCTTGTCGTCATTTGTTTCGGTGGCAGCACAACTCATAGTGCTGAAGAGCCGTGCGCTGTTGCCCCGTCCGATATCCGCGGCGCCAGACCTCACCCATGACCTCGATGTTGAAGACGAGGCCGACACCCTGCGCATTCGACTCCTCCGCTATCGAGTGTTCCGAGATGCAGCGCGGGTACTTGGTGATCGACTTTCGCGGCCGCTCTGGTATCGGGAACCGCCAACACGACAACTTCCTGGCTCCAAGGCCGCACCTGTAGAGCCAATTGTTCCAACGAAGTCAGATCCGAAGCGACTCCAGCGCGCCGTGGTGCGAATCGCCCTGCGGCGGAAACCGTTGGCGGCCCTTTCGACCGCGCCAATCGGAATGAAGGTGTCAATCAGTGACCGACTTGCTGCGATCCGTGAGGCGGTTCGTCTCCA
>CAINCM010000239.1 GCA_903847005.1 uncultured Chloroflexota bacterium
AGCTGGAGCCCGAGACGCGCACCGACCTGCTCGAAGACCTGGAGCCGGAGCGCGCCGCCGACCTGCTCGAAGAGATGAGCCCAGACGAAGCGGCCGACGCGGTTGCAGATCTCTCGCCGATGAGCAGGAGCGCGATCTTGCGCCTGATGGCGAAAGAGGAGCGAGAGGACGTCAAGGAGCTGCTCGCGCACCCGGAGATGAGTGCGGGCGGCATCATGACGACGGAGCATGTGGCACTGAAGCCGACCGCCACCGTCGCACAGGCGCTCGCCTCCATCCGTCGACTCGAACCAGACGCAGACGTCTCGTACGCGGTGTTCGTTGTCGACGCCAAGCGACACCTGCTCGGCGAGGTGACGCTACGCGATCTGGTGCTCGCAGCACCGTCGACCAAGGTGGTCGACCTGATGGAAGACGAACCCGTCGCCGTCGAGCTGCTGGCACATGCCGAGGAGGTTGCCCGCGTCGTGACTCGCTACGGCCTGATCACCGTACCCGTGGTGGACGAGCGACGTCGGCTGATGGGCGTCATCACCGCATCCGATGCGCTCTGGGATGTCCTTCCGGAAGAGTGGCGCCGCGAAGCGCCGCGCCGCCTTCGTGAAGGGAGCATCGCCGCCGCAGCAGCAAAGCGCCGCGCAAAGAGCGCCCCGCGTGTCAAGAGCACCGCAAGCAAGAGCGCCGAGTAGTCGTGGTGCGCTGAGATGGCCGATCGACGCTCCGTTGCGCCACTCGAACTTGCGCGACGCGCCCCGCGGCGCTTCGCGGCGCTCGGCGCGCTCCCCTTCCTGCGTCTGCGCGAGACCTTTCGCGGCCGAGGCGGACCGCTCGCCTTCCTCGCGGTGGTCGGACCCGGACTGATCGCCGGCGTTGCTGGGAACGATGCGGGCGGTATCACCACGTATGCCACCCTCGGCTCGTCGACCGGACTGCGCTTCCTCTGGATCCTCCCGTTCACGGCACTCCTCCTCGCGCTGGTGCAGGAGTCGGTCGCCCGCCTCGGGGTGGTGACGGGGCAGGGTCTGACCGACCTGATCCGCGAACACTTCGGCGTGCGCTGGACGCTCTTCGCCATGATGGTGCTGCTGATCGCCAACCTTGCCAACACGGTGGCGAATGTTGCCGGCGCCTCATCGGCACTCGCCATCTTCGGTGCGCCGACCCTGGTCACCGCGCCGCTCGCCGCGCTCGCGGTGTGGCTGATCGTGGTCTACGGGAACTATCACAGCGTGGAGCGCGTCTTCCTTTCGCTCACGGCCGTCTTCTTGGCCTACATCGCCGCCGCACTCCTTGCCAACCCCAACTGGGCCGACGTTGCGTCGTCGCTGACGACACCGGATCTCGGTGGCATCTCCGCGGCAGAGGCGCTGCTGCTCATCGCGGTGGTTGGAACCACGGTGACGCCGTACATGCAGTTCTACCTGCAGTCCGCCGTTGCGGAGAAGGAGATCGGCGTGGAAGAGCTCGGCGCGGCGCGTGCCGACGCCATCCTCGGATCGGCGTGGACCAACTTCATCGCCGTCTGCATCGTGATCGCGACCGCGGTGGCGCTCGCAGGGAGTGGCCAGGCGATCAGCTCCGCCGCCGAGGCGGCGACAGCACTCGAACCGCTCGCCGGCACTTTCTCCACGATTCTGTTCGGCGCCGGACTCTTTGGCGCGAGCCTCCTCGCGATGGCGATCATGCCGCTCACCACCGCCTTCGCCCTCAGCGAAGCGTTCGGCTTCGAGTCGGGCGTGGACAAGAAGCTCGGCGAGGCACCGATCTTCTACGGCATCTTCACCGTCATCCTGGTGATCGGGGCCGGCGTGGTGATGATCCCCGGCCTCGATCCGATCGGTGCGATCGTGGGGAGCCAGTACCTGCAGGGCCTCTTCCTTCCGATCGTCCTCGCCTTCATCGTCAAGCTTGCGAGCAGCCGCGCGCTCCTCGGTCCGCATGCCAGCCCGCGGTGGCTCCAGACGGCGGGCTGGGCAGCGGTCGGCCTCCTCTTTCTCTTGAACGCCGCCGTGCTGGTCGCCAATCTGATCGGCGTCGGCGCGTAAGTCGCGCTACGGCGAAGGGCTCACCGAACCGAATGCGTCGCCCACCCAGGCGCGCGTGCAGGCGAGTCGCCCGCTGAAGTTGTCTCCGCCGAAGAGCGCGGTGCCAGCCACACGACAGCTC
>CAINCM010000240.1 GCA_903847005.1 uncultured Chloroflexota bacterium
CGGTGTAGCTGCCGGCGGGAAGGCCGGTCAGCATGAGCGACGTGGTCGAAGCGGCTGTTGTCGTGCGCGTCCACGCACCGGTGCCCGTGCGGTACTCCACGGCGTACCCGGTGATCGGCACCGCAAGTGAGGGGCGTCGCCACGAGACGCGGATCTCTCCTGGACGGCTGCGCGAAGTGGACGTGCTGAGGCTGCTCGGGATGCGCGGGAGCGTCGCAATCCATGCGCGATGTTCGTCGTCGCGAGTGGCAACGAATGCCTTGATGCTCGCAACGCCACCCGACTCTGCCGCCACAACGCGGTAGACCGTGTCCGCACGGCGATCGAGTCGCCATCCGTTCCACTTAGATTCAATGAACGCGAGTGCGTCGACGTACATCCCGCCGCAGATCGGGTCGGCAATACAACCGTTGAAGAGGTGATGGTCGCCAGAGTCGTTATAGCGATCTGACCACTGGAAAGCCTGGTCGGTCCCCCACGGCATCATCGTGAACCGACCGCTGCCATCTGCATGCAGGTAGTAGTTGTTGGTGATGTGCTGCGAGTAGCCGTCCCAGTGCCCGAGGAACCACTCTGCGGCCCACATCTTCGTCATCTGCTCGAGATCTGCGATCGGATGCATGCGCGCGTACCACCCGTCGCTTCCGTCGCGCGCAGTATCCAGGAGATTCTGCAGGTCGGTGCGATCGCCCTCGTCGCCTTCGTCGACTTCGTAGTGTCCGGAGAAGGCATCGCCCACGTCGCCCCACCAGCTGCCGTACGAGCCCTCGTAGAGGTGTTGCGTCGTGGGGAACCAGCGCGGCAGCGCGACGCTGTCCATGGTCTCCACGTTGAGGAAGATGCCTCGATACGTCCCATTGATCGTCACCTGCGCGTATCCGGTGCGCGGGGCGGCAACGCCGAGCGCGCGAAAGACCTCGTACGAGAGCACCTCGCTCACCATGCTCCCGTCTTGCACCATGTTGTTCAGCGTCAGCTTCTTCAAGCCATCCGGGCGGGAGCCTGACGGGAACTTGAGCTTCAGGCCCGCCTTCTCGCCGCTCGGGAGGCAGCGGAACGAGCCGTACTGGCCCTTCACCTTGAGCGTGATCGCCCAGGGGCCGTAGGTCTTCACCGCACCGCGACGGGGCGTGTACGTCATGGAGAAGGTGGCGGGGACGTACGGGCGCTCCGCAGCCATATCGCAGGAGATCTGCTCCATGGACGAGTCGGGGATGGTGAGGTTGACCTGGACCATGACCGACGGGTCGAACATCCACTTGGCGTCGTCCACGGCGCGCGCGGGCGCCGGAGCGGCGAAGGTGACGGCGATCGCAACGAGAGTTGCGAAGAGCGCGCGGATGCGCATCAGGTGAACCGTCATCGGCGCGCTAGCTCTTCTTCGCCTCGCGCGGGCAGGTGCAGCGTTGCGGTGCAGGGACGTCCTTCAGCGCGATCTCGATGTGTTCGCCGCAGCCCTCCCAGGTCGGCTTCTTGCAGGTGTCGCAGGTGACCTTCTTGCACATGTGATCGCTCCTTCTGGTTGATGTGTGCCCGCGCTAGTGCGCGTGCTTCCTGTTGTCCAATGCTACCGCCTCTTCGATGGAGCGGAGTGAACGGAAGCTGCCGAAGCCGAACATGATCAGCGGCACGATCGTCTGGATGGTGGCGGAGACGAGGAGCGCGAGCGGACGCGAGGTTGCCTCCGCGATCACGCCGCCGATGAAGAAGCCGAACGTTGCGCCAAAGCCCCACGTCGCCACGCGGTTCACCGCCATCACGCGACCGAGCAGCC
>CAINCM010000241.1 GCA_903847005.1 uncultured Chloroflexota bacterium
ATCCCCGCAGGATCTCTCACGCGCGAGCTGATCATCCTTGAAGACCTCGCCTCCCGAAACCGCGCCTTTCCACGCGATGCGGTGCTCGACTTCCTCGAGGGGATGCGCGCCGATCTCGCGGGTCCGAGCATCGCCACTGACGACGATGCCGCACGCTACTGCTATCAGGTCGCTGGCACCGTCGGACGGATGATGGCGTCACTCCTTGGGATCGCACACGGAAGTGAAGCGGCGGCCGATCGCGCAGCGCAATCACTCGGCTCCGCGATGCAACGCACCAACATCTTGCGTGACATCGACGAAGATCTCGCCGCCGGACGGATCTACCTCTCCCACGAACGGCTGCGCGCACACGGCATCGATCCGAGCGAGACGGGCGGGCCGCGCTCGCTCAAAGGCGCCGATCGGCGCGCGCTGCTGCAAGATGAGATCGCACGGGCAGACGCCGAATACGAGGCGGGCCTTGCGGGGATCGGGTACCTCCTGCACGGCCGCACCTCGATCCGTGCGGCGGCACTTCTCTATCGTGAGATCCTGCGTCAGATCGAGCGCGACGGCTACGGGTCTCGTCGTCCACATCGACCGGTCGTGGGACGCGGCCGCAAGGCGCTGCTGATAATGAAGGCGCTGCTGAATCGATAACAGCGCTGGCGATAGCAGCGCAGGTGCCGCGTCAGTAGCGGCGCGAGCGCAGCGTCAGGGTGATGCCGGCGAGGGCGGCGGCGAGCAGCGACGCGACCAGGACACCGAGCTTGGCAGCGCCAGCCTCGGCCTGATCCCCTTCGAACGCGAGCTTCGCGATCAGGAGCGACACGGTGAATCCGATCCCGGCGACGATGCCGATCAGGCCCACGTCGCGCCACTCGGTCCCCTCTGGCGGACCGCTGCGCGCAAGTCGCGCGGCGATCCGCGCGGCGACATAGATTCCGATCGGCTTTCCGAAGAGGAGGCCTGCCACGACGCCCGAGAAGATCGGGGAAGCGAACGCCACCTCGGGGGCGATCTCTTGCAGGCTGATGCCCGCCGCAGTGAACGCAAAGAGCGGGACCGCTAGGCCCGCGCTCCATGGATGCACCGCGCGCTCGGCGCGCTCGGCAGGCGAGCGTCGTTCACCCGCATCGCGATCGCTGCGCATGCAGAAGCCGAGCAGGACGCCCGCAACGGTCGCGTGGACGCCGCTCTCGTGGATGCCGAACCAGGCGAGTGCGGCAAGCGCCAGGTAGAGCGGCGTGAAGTCGATGCGCGCGCGTTGGGCTGCCCAGAAGGCGAGCAGCGCCCCTGCAGCACCGAGAAGTCCGAGGAGCTGGACACCGGATGAGTAGAAGAGCGCGATCACGGCGATCGCACCGAGATCGTCCACGATCGCCAAGGTGAGGAGAAAGGCGCGCAGCGAGAGGGGGAGCCTCCTCCCGAAGAGCGAGAGGACGGCGAGCGCAAAGGCGATGTCGGTCGCCATCGGGATCCCCCACCCTTGCAGCGAGCCGGCGGCGGCTCCCGCGTTGATGAACAGAAAGATCCCTGCAGGAACGATCATCCCGCCGAGCGCCGCCGCGATCGGGACAACGGCACGCGACGGTTTGGCAAGCGAACCGTGGAGGAGCTCGTGTTTCAGCTCCACGCCCACCACGAAGAAGAAGAGCGCGAGCAGCCCGTCCGCCGCCCACGTCTGCACGGTCAGGTCCAGGTGCAACGCGTTGGGTCCGAGCCTCAGCTCGCGGATCGCGTCGTAGGCCCCTGCAAGGGGGGAGTTCGCCAAGATGAATCCTGCGCCGGCGGCGGCGAGGATCAGGCCGCCGCTCACCGTCTCGTTCTTGAGGAAGTCGGCGATCCGCCGCCGCTCGATGTTGACGCGTGAGGGCTTCGCCTTAGCGGAGGCTCGCTTCGGCATCAGTGTGCACGCGTGTACCGCGCAAGGGCGGAGAGTGCGGCGACCACGACCGCGGTGCCGAAGAGCTGGAAGGTCGATGGTTGATCACCGAGGAAGAGGACGCCGCCGACGAGCGCGATCACCGGAACGAGTGTGCCGAACTGCGCGGTGGTGGTGGTGGGAATGCGCTTGGTCGCCTCCAGGAACAAGATGAACGGCGCGGCGCCGCCGAAGATGCCGGTGGCGGCGGCGACCGCCCAGACCGAGAGCTCCGTCGGAAGGCCAGGTTCGCCGCCGAGGATCACCACGCGCACGAAGAAGACGCCAGCCGAGGCGACGCACGCGACAAGGAGCTGAAGCGTCACGAGCGGAAGCACGGGGACGGTGCGCACGAGCTTTGACGAGACGAGCGCATAGGTTGCCCCACAGAAGAGTCCGAGCACGGCGAAGATGATCCCGAGCGGATCGAGAGAGCCGCTGAACGCGTCGCCGCCGATGACAAAGCCCACCCCGGCAATCGAGACGACCATGAGCGCAGCGGCCGTTCGGCTCACGCGCTCGCCGAGGAACGGCAGCGCAAGGATGGAGACCAGCACCGGGTTCAGCGACGAGACGAGGGCCACAAACGCGCCGCTGCTGAAGATGATGCCGATGTTGCCGAGCGTGTACGCACCCCACGGCTCGATGAGGCCGGTG
>CAINCM010000242.1 GCA_903847005.1 uncultured Chloroflexota bacterium
AGCGTCTTGCTGTTGACGTCGGAGCGTACGAGCTACGGCGAACCCCGGAAAGAGGTGCCCCCCCGTACCGCCGCCCGCGATCACCACGCGCATTGGTCCCTCCGATCTCTTGGACCCCCATCGTCTCACGCGAGACCGAGAGGAGCAGTCCGATGGCGCACATCAAGACGAAGAGTGACGAGCCGCCCTGTGAGAGCAGCGGGAGCGGGATGCCCGTGACGGGCAGGATCGCGAGCACCACGCCGATGTTCAGGAACGCCTGGCCGCAGATCCAGACCACAATCCCAGTTGCCAGGAGCGCACCGAAGGTGTCTGGCGCGCGTCGCGCCACACGAAGGCCGCGAACGGCGATCATCACAAACGCGCCGATCACGACCGCCGCACCAAGAAAGCCGAACTCTTCGCCGACGACGGCGAAGATGTAGTCATTCCATGCGTATGGAATGATCACGCCGCCCGGCTGCTGTGAGGTTCCAATCCCGGTGCCGAAGAACCCGCCGGTGGCGATCGCGATCAGTCCTTGAAGCGTCTGATACGAGCCCCCGGTCGGATCGCTGAACGGATCCAACCAGTTGTTCAGACGCGCCGCCTGGTAGCTGCGAAGCGAGATCCCGATCACGCTGATCGCCACCGCCATCAGCACCGTGCCGAAGACCCAACGCAACGGCGCACCCGCCGTGAAAAAGAGGGCGAATCCGATCCCCGCAACCACGGTGGCCGTCCCGAGATCCGGCGCCACGAGCACAAGGAGGAAGGTACCGCCGATCGCAAGCAACGCGGGGTAGAGCGTCTCCCTTTCGGCCATGAGATGTCCGCGATTTGCAAAGAGGTGGGCGAGGAAGAGCACGAGCGCCAGCTTCCCCAGCTCCGCGGCATGGATGCTGATCGGGCCGACCGAAAGCGATCTCCTCAATCCTTGCTCGGTGGGGACGCCTGGGAGCAGCACCACGATGAGCAGGGCGATGGATCCGATGAACAACGGGGCGACGTATGGTCGCCAGCGACGGTAATCGACACTCGAAAGGATGGCGAGAGCGCCGATGCCCATTGCGGCGAACAGCATCTGGCGCATCCCCATGCTGTAGGCATCGTCGGAACTGATCAGCGAGTTCAGGGCGGATGAGGAGAAGACCATGAGCACGCCGAGTCCGATGAGGAACAGGGCTGGAAGGAGGATCCACTGATCTTCGGGTGGTCGCTTCACCTGCAAGATCGACGCGACGGCGCGCCGCGGCGAGAATCCCGGTCGACGCCGTGGCGCAAGTCGAGCGCCGCCGATCGGCGTGCCAGCGACTCGGCGGACGATGCGGCTCATCGGCGCTCCACCGCAGGGAGCGCGTGCACCGCCTCGCGGAACGCCTCCCCTCTCGCACCGAACGGGTTGTTGAACATGTCGAACGAAGATCCGATCGGACTGAGGAGCACGGTTGCCCGCGCCTCGCTCTCGTGCAACCCAGCGGCGCTGCTGTCTCCTGTGCCAGACAGCATCTTGCGTGCGAGCGCCCCACCGCGCGCAACAGCATCGGGAATGCTCGACGCGCGGTCGATCTCGGTCAGGCCGGCCGCTCGGAAGAGCCGCTCGAGCTCATCGGCGAGTTCGCCGAAGAGCACCGCACCGCTGCACTGACGCGCCACGATCGGCCCGAGCTCCCGAAGGTCGAGACCCTTGCTTCGGCCTCCCGCCAGCAAGATCAACGGCTTCCGAAAGCTCGCGACAGCGGCGGCGACCGCGTCCGGCTGGGTTGCCTGCGCGTCATTCACGTAGCGGATGCCATCGAGGACCGCAATCGTTTCGAGACGGTGCGGCACCCCGCGAAAGGCGGCCACCGCAGAACGGATCGCATCGGGCGCGATGCCCGCTGCCAGGCCCACGCTCACTGCGGCGAGGACATTGCTGATGCTGTGCTCGCCTGGGAGTGCAATTTCGTCGAGCGGGAGGATCCGACCACCCGGCCCGGTGGCCGCAGTGCCGCCGCCGCATCGTGTCGAACGCGGCACACCCGCCGCAACCACCCAACCGTCGACCACGCCGATCCCTCCGGGGACCGGTCGCTCTCTGCGATATCCGATGGTGGTGACGCGACCGATCCCGGCCAGCGCAGCGGTTACAGGGTCATCGAGGTTGACGATCAGCAGGCCGCCGTCAACCACACGGTCGGCGAGGATGCGCTTCACCTTCCGATAGCCGTCCACCGTGCCGTGACGATCGAGGTGATCCACGGTGATGTTGGTGTAGACCGCAACGTCGACGCTGCTGTGCAGTGACGGAAGCTGCAGCTCGGACAGCTCGAGGACGACGCGGGCATCCGGTGAGAGATCCATCGCCTGCTCGATCAGCGGCACGCCGTTGTTTCCACCGAGAACCGCAGGGTGCATCGTGTCAGCGGCAAGGACGCGTGCGATCAGGTTGCTCGTCGTCGTCTTCCCCTTGGTGCCTGTGATCCCAACTCGCCAACGAGAGCCCAGGAGACGCGCGGTCCACTCAGGCTCGCTGATCAGAATCGGACCGCGATGCGAGGGGTCGGCCGTGAGTCGGATCGCTCGATCTGCATACTTCTGCAGCGGGCCCGCAATGTGCTCCTTCACGGTCGGAAAGCCGAGCGTCACGGCGGGGCTGTGCACCACAAGGTCCGCCGTGGCGAGGAGCGGAGCGAGATCGGACGCTGCGCCAAAGGCAAGGGCCACGCGTCCGTCCGCAAACCGTTCCGTCGCTGCGGTGAGCGTGCTCGCCTCGGCGCTGTCGTGGATGGTGACGCGCGCCCCGTGACCTGCTGCGAATGCAGCGACCGCTTGCCCTGTTCGTCCGGCGCCGAGAACGACGACCGTCGCATCGCGAAGGCTGCCGCGTTCAACGGCACCCGGCTCGAGATCTGCGAGCGAGAGTCCGACGCCCACGGCTACACACCGACGCCGCGGGTCGCAAGGAAGGTGACGATGCCGAGGATGCCGCCGATCGCGCCGATCACCCAGAAGCGGAAGGTGATCTGTGTCTCTGCCCAGCCGAGTCGCTCGAAGTGATGATGGATCGGCGTGAAGAGGAAGAGTCGGCGTCCGGTGAGCTTCATGCTCGCCACCTGCAGGATCACCGATCCCGTCTCCACCACGAAGATGATCCCGATGAGCGGAAGGAGGAGGATGTGTCCGGTGACGAGGCCCGTCACCGCCAGCGCCGCTCCGAATCCGAGCGCGCCCGTATCGCCGATGATCACGCTCGCTGGATGGATGTTGAACCAGAGGAATCCGATCAGCGCGCCCGCGACCAGGGCACAGAGGATCGCCACGTTCAGCTGGCCAGGGGCGTTCAAGAGTGCGATCACCATGTAGCTGATCCAGGCGAAGACCATGGTGCCGCCCGAGAGCCCATCCAGCCCGTCCGTCAGGTTCACGCCGTTGCTCGTGGAGACGATCGCGATGATCGCCACGGCAATCCACAACGCGGGGGCGATCGGCACCTCACCAACGAAGGGCACGACCAGCGAGGCGAAGGCGAAATGCTGCTGGATGTAGATCGCGGAGATCACCGAGACTCCGATCTGCCAGAGCAGCTTCTGGCGCGCCGAGATGCCGATCCCCGTCCGCGCATTGAGCCAATCGTCGAACGCGCCGACGAGCGAGACGCCGAGCAGGGCGAGCAGGATGGCGTAGGTGGATGCATCCACCGCGTCGAGAAGGAGGGCCAGCGTGATCACCACGCCCACCAGCAAGAGCCCACCCATGGTGGGCGTCCCCTCTTTCACGATGTGCCAATCGGGGCCGAACTCTCGGCGGACGCGCTTGCCGAAGCCGCTGTGGCGAAGCACCCGCAGATACGAAGGCATCAACAGTGCGACGCAGGCGAACGAGAGGACCAGTGCCTGCACGATCGCGATCACGCGACACCCCCTCGCAGGCGTTCGCGCAGCGACGTGGCAAGCCGATCGAGCGCCACGGATCGAGACGCCTTGATCAAGACGGTATCTCCTGTGCGGGCGCGGTCGGCGATGAGGCCGGCACCTGCGGCGATCCCCTGCTCGTCAGCGGAGAGGCGCACGATCTTGTCGACGGGCATCCCCGCACTGCGCGCCCCTTCTGCAATGCCGTCTGCGTCACTCCCGAACACGAGGAGCGTCGAGAGTCCGCTCTCTGCCGCCGCGCGACCGATCGCAAGATGCGCCTCGTCCGCATAGCTGCCGAGCTCGCCCATCGCACCGAGTGCCGCGAACCGAGCGCCGCGCGAAGTTGCGAGCGTGGCGAGTGCCGCTCTCATGCTGCTCGGCGCGGCGTTGTAGGCATCATCGATGATGCGGACGCCGCCAACCGTTTGCAGCGACGCGCGGCCGCCGGGGAGTTCGAAATCGGAGAGGCGTTCCGCCGCCAGGCGCAGGTCCAC
>CAINCM010000243.1 GCA_903847005.1 uncultured Chloroflexota bacterium
CAGCCGGCACCTCTTACCTGATTAGAATGCTCCTCATGAACTTGAGCTTTGACGGGTTTGATCTTTCAGGGGTCTTCGCTGCAGTATTCGCGCTTCTGAGTGTGCTCTATGTTCAGCAGCGTCAGAAGCTCTCAGCGAATCGATTCTCACAGGGTGCAACCGTGGTCTACGCGCTCTTCATCGGCTATGTCTTCGCTCCGTTCGGCTTCCCGAACTCCGAGTGGTCACGTGCACCGCTTGGGACCGATGTCGTGCGACTCATCCCGAGCGTGAACTTCGATCCCGCCCTGCTGGAGACGAACTGGCTGCCGATGCAGCTCCTCATGGGCGGCGTCGCCTACGCGCTCTGCCTCGTCGCACTCTACGGCGACGCTCGACGGTCGAACTTCGTGGTCATCGTGATCCTCGCGCTCGGCATCGAAGTCAGCCAGGCGATCTCCAACCTCGTGCTCGGCATGATCCCACCGTACCGCGTCGACATCCACGACATCCTTGCCCGGTCCGGTGGAGTCCTCGCCGTCTACATCGTGGTGAGTATCATCGCCAGTCTCTATCGATGGCTTTGGCCGATTCGCTGGACACCCAAGATGGTTCCTGGTCGACCCGAGTCGTTCTTGGCTTTCCTAGACACGCTGATCCGCCGCATCTGAGGTTGCCCGCGCCACGCGCGGTGCCGAGCGTCGCTACGGGCGGCAGGCGGCTTTGAGGGCCGAGACGAAACGCTCGCGGTCCACGCGGTACACCACGCGGCAATTCGGCTCGCGCTTCGTGCCGCCGAGATGGTCCACGATCGTCTGCCCGCGTTCGTGTCCGGTGCCGAGCGAGATCTCCACGCGCAGGTGCGCCTCCTTGGTCACCATGTCCGGTTCGATCGCGACGGCCATTGCGATCGGATCGGGGAGGTCGAATCCGTTGAGCTTCGTCTCCGTCCGACAGAATTCTCGAAGGACGCGTTGCGAGTCGACGCAGTATTCGCCGAGCGGACCGAGCGAGCGGATCTCGGCGGCGAGATCGTCCGGGATCACCGCATCTGCAACGGAGACGTCCCAGCCGACCATCTCGAGGGGCATCCCCGACTCGAAGACGATGTGCGCCGCCTCGGGGTCGACCCAGAAGTTGAACTCGGCGAGTGGTGTCACGTTGCCTGGAAGGACGCCGGTGCCGCCCATCATCACGCAGCGTCGCACCCACGACGCAAACCTCGGTTCGGCGCGCACGGCAAGGGCGACGTTCGTGAGTGGCCCGAGGGTCACGAGATCCATCGTGCCCGGGGCCGCGCGGAAGGCGTCGATCAGCGCCTCGACACCCGCGGCAGAGGTTGGCGTCCGGCCGTGCAGCGGCAGACCGATGTCGCCCATGCCGTCTTTGCCATGGACGTTCTGCGCCGTCACGAAGGTGCGCACGAGCGCGCGGTTCGCGCCGGCGTGGATCGGCACCTTCGCGCCGCAGAGTTCGGCGGTGTAGAGCGCGATCTGCGTCGCCTGTTCGAGCGGGACGTTCCCCGCAACAACGGAGACGCCGACCACCTCGACGGATGGGTTCTTGAACGCCATCACCATGGCAACCGCGTCGTCGGAGGCGGTGTCCGTGTCGATCCAGATGCGACGCCGCGAAGACATCGCTAGACGTTAGCGCGGAAGGCGTCGAACTGCCACGGATTGTCTGGCAACGCGTCGGCAACCTCTGGAAAGAGTTCGAGGCGGTTCTGGAGTGGCGTCCAATCCACAGCGCCCGCCCAGCGGGTGCCGAGATAGTTGCGGATGTCTGCGAGTACCTCGTTGTGCGGGAGCTCGTCTGGGACGCGGACTCCTTCGTTCGGATGACGGAGAAGCCAACCGACGGCGCCGATCACCGCGCCGGCGACCTGCAGCGTGGTGGCGGAGTGACCGGGCAAGATTGTGCGCGCCTCGTCGATGGAGAGGAGCGAGCCGCTCCACCACGCCTTGAGCGGATGGCCGAGGAGCAGCACGCCGAGTCGGTCTTCGCCCGTGGTGATCTCGTTGTTGAGCAGGCGGAATCGCGCTGGGTGCTCCCAGTTGCGACCGCGCAGCTCGTGGACGGAGGCGATCGCCGAATCAGATGGACAGTACGCGTAGTAGACCGTCGGTCGATAGCGCGCCGCACCGTCGTCGCCGTGCACCGTGAGGTGCTCGCTCATCGTGAAGGCCTCGCCGTGCCGAATCAACATGCCGACGGATTCGCTCCCGCCGCTGAGCGCCGTCGCCGGCGTCGCTCCCGGGACCCAGGTGCGCACGTGGGTCTCCATCCCCGCGCGCTGGATCAAGATCTGGTTGCGCGGTCCGTCGTCGCTGTGCGCCACGGCACGCGCCGGCATCTTGCGCTCGTGCGTCCCCCATCCGAGCTCGGCGGGCGCAATCCCCTCCTCGTAGAAGCCTTCGCCCGACCAGGTGTTGACGAACTCACCGACCTCTTTCGGTCGATCCGTCAGCTGCGTGTCGCGCTCGGCGATCTGGATGATCTTCGTGCCGCTCGCCTCCGCGATGCGCGCGTGCGCGCCGTCGGCGAGCGCGCGCTCGAGACTCGCTTTCGCATTGCCGTCGACAAGTCCGCGCTTCAACAGTTCCGCACCGAGCTGCTCGAGTGCGTACTTCGCTTCGTGGCTCACCCACCCAGGATTTGCGCCGTGCTCCAAGATCGCGCTCGGTCCGTTGTTGTCACCCCACGATCGCATCGCCGCGCGGAGCGCCATGTGTCGGTAGTAGAGGGTGCGCGATGCTGGCGGTTGATGTTCGACATCCGCATACGGCTCCCAGACCTCGACACTCGTGTTGAGGTAGCGCACGCCGGCGCTGCGACACCAGCCGATGATCTCGATCGCATCGATGTTCCAGGCGAGGTCGAGCAGGATGTCGCCCGCAGAGAGTCGTTCGCCGAGGAACGAGGCGAGGTTCTCGCGCGCCACCGCCGCCTGTTCGTAGACGACGCCGGCGGCGATCGAGTCGGCGATGCGGTGTCGCGTGTCCGTCATCTCGACGACGCGAATGTTGGACGGCGCGATCTTGACGTCGCGGATCAACAGCGGGACGACCGCCTGGCCGATCGAGCCGCAACCGAGCACCATCACCCGCGCGGGGCGGGCGGCACCAGTAGCGATGAGCGGGTCGTCTGCGGTCACGAGGGGGCGATAGTACCCCCTCCACCGCGCGTGTGCGCCCGGCGAGGC
>CAINCM010000244.1 GCA_903847005.1 uncultured Chloroflexota bacterium
AGTCCAGACGCATCATCGACGCTCTCCACACGCTTCACGTTGAGTTCATCGGCAAGGATCTCCTTGAGTGCATCGGCCTCGCCGCCTTCGACGTGCAGGACGACCCTGGCGCGAGCGAGAGGTTGGCGAGTTCGGATACCCGCAGCACTGCGCACGGACCGACCAAGTTCTGCCGCTCGGATGGTCCGATCCATTGCGCCCTCCAGCGCACTGTCGCGCCAGCCCGCACTCTCCTCACTCGGCCAGTGCAACAGGTGGATGCTGCTCGGCGCGCCACCAGTGCGAATCGCCTCTGCCAGTGGGCGCCTCGCGCCGCCAACAACCCCCTCGTTCGCGACGGCTCCCCCCTCGGCCTGGTTGTCGCGGACAAGGTTCTGGTAGATCGCGTCGGTGACAAATGGAATGATCGGCGAGGCGACTCGCAAGAGTGTCAGGAGCGCCTGGTACAAGGTATCGAACGCAGCGTTTCGATCTTCGGTCGGCGCATCTGCGGCAAAGCGTTCGCGGGTGCGTCGCACATACCATGTGGAGAGCTCGTCGATCCCAACTTCGAGGCGGCGAACAGCAGCGTACGCGTCATAGGTGCGGAGCGCGGCCTCGACGCTGGAGGCGAGCTCGGCAGTGCGACTCAGGATCCAGCGGTCCATGACGCTCCGAGATGCGGCCGGCACCTCTACCTCTCCCGGCGACCATCGGGCAGACCGTGCCTGCCCGACGAGGAAGGCGTACACGTTCCAGAGAACCAACAGGCGGCGACGCGTCTCGTCAGCCGCATCCCATCCGAAGAGCACGTTCTCCTCCGGTCGCGAACCGGCAAAGAGCCAGCGCATCACATCCGCGCCCATGCGATCTGCGGCCTCGTCGAATTCGATCGAGTTTCCCCAGCTCTTGTGCATGGCGCGTCCATCCGCACCGAAGACGAGCCCATAGCCAAAGACGGTCTTCGTTGGCTCGCTCCCCTCCATCACGGTGGACATGGCAAGGAGGGAGTAGAACCAGTTTCGGAACTGGCCCGGGAAGCTCTCGGTGATGAAGTCGGCTGGGAACCAGCGCTTCCAGTATTCCGGATCTTCGCGATAGCGAAGCGTGGAGAACGAGACGATCCCCGCATCGAGCCACGGGTTCCCCACGTCGGGGATGCGCGCCACGCTGCCCCCGCATCCTGAGCATGAGATCATCACCTCGTCGATGTGCGGACGGTGTGCCGTGTGCCCCTCGAGTGCGTCCAGGCCCGACGTCGCGCGCCGTTCAAGCTCGCTTCGCGAGGCCAGCACTTCGACCTTTCCACAGCCTTTGCACTCGTAGATTGGAAGCGCGAGTCCCCAGTACCGCTTCTTCGAGATCATCCAGTCGCTCATGTTGCGGAGCCAGTCGATCTCACGCTCGTACCCGAATGCGGGCAGCCAGGTGATCCGGTCGACCACCTCCATGATCTGATGGCGAAGGCTTGCGCCGAGCTCGCTCTTCGTCAGTTGGTCGCGTGGCTTGTCGTAGAGCGGCCCCATGCTGATGAACCACTCATCCACAAGCCGAAAGACGAGCGGCGTGGCACATCGCCAACAGTGCGGATATCGGTGCGTGATCTTCTCTCGTCGCAGCAGGCTCTTCGATTCGGTCAGATGGGAGAAGACCGCTTCGGTCACCTCATGCCACTCTCGTCCGCTGAGCTGGCCGAATCCGTCAAGGTAGACTCCCGATTCGTCGATCGGCGCGATGGCGGGGAGGCCCTCTGCAACGCCAAGGTGATGGTCATCGCTTCCGCAACCGGGCGCAATGTGAACGATGCAGGTGCCCTCTTC
>CAINCM010000245.1 GCA_903847005.1 uncultured Chloroflexota bacterium
GCAGGACACACCGTCCCTGGCGTGGTGACGGGGAAGCCGATCGCACTCGGCGGTTCCAAGGGTCGCAACGAGGCAACGGCACGTGGTGCCGTGATCTGCGTGCGCGAAGCCGCCGCCAAAATCGGGCTCAACCTCAAGGGTGCAACCGTGGTGGTGCAGGGGTCCGGAAACGCCGGCTCGATCGCCGCGCGGTTGATCTCCGACCTCGGCGCAAAGGTGATCGCCGTCTCTGACAGCAGCGGCGGTATCCAGAACGCGGCGGGGCTCGACCTTGCCGCCGTCGACGCACATAAGAAGAAGACCGGGAGCGTGGTCGGGTTTGCCGGCGCAACCGCCGTCTCGAACCAGGCGATCCTCGAGATCCCATGCGACGTGCTGATTCCGGCTGCGCTCGAGAATCAGATCACCGCGGAGAATGCGGCAAAGATCAAGACGAAGATCGTCGCTGAGGCGGCGAATGGGCCGACGACGCCAGAGGCGGACGAGGTCCTCTTTGCAAACGGGGCGATGGTGATCCCGGACATCCTCTGCAACGCGGGGGGCGTCACCGTCAGCTACTTCGAGTGGGTGCAAGACCTGAACCGCGACTTCTGGGAAGAGGAGGAGGTCAACCTCCGCCTGGAGAAGAAGATGGTCCGCGCCTTCAACGAGGTGTACGACATGGCACAGGCGCAGAAGAGCCACCTGCGCACCGGTGCCTACCTGCTCTCGGTGAAGCGCGTTGCGGACGCGATGAGCGTGCGCGGCATCTATCCATAGGCGGTCGTCGCCGTTCGGCGCCCCCGATACTGGGCTGCGCCGCGACAGGCGCTAGGATGCTGCGATGACCGGGCTCGACCACGAAGAACGCTTCCTCTTTCGCGAGGAGATCCTCGCGCTCGCGGGTGCGCTCGGCGACCCGACCACGCTGGACAACGTGGAGGACCTCCTCGTTGACCTGATCACCTCCAGTCACTTCGACGCAGAGGTGGTGACGCTCGAGCGCTCGCTGCAGGCCATGCTCGGGCAACGTCAGGGAGCGACGCTCGTCAATGCGCTCACGGCGACACCCGAGGCGTTCAACGAAGTGCACGATCTCCGCCTTCAGCCAGAGGTGCTCGAGCGGCTCACCAGTTGGCGCGCGCGCTTCGGCCTCGCGATCGACAACGCGCTCAGCTTCCTCTCCAACCCGGACGGCATCCAAGGCCACAACTTCACGACCCAGGTGGCGCATGGCGACGACCGCCGCGCGCTGCAGGGTCGACTCACCTTTGTGCGGTACAGCAACGAGTCAGAGTTCTTCATCGCCGACGCGTCGGTCTTCCTCTCCGTGGCGGCGGACGTGCTGGACAAGCTTGGCACGCACATCACCCGAGAAGATGTGGAGCCGGACGTTGTCGACCGGCTGGCCGACGCCGTCAAGTTGATCGAGCGGCGCACCGCGCCACGCGGCGAGGGGTAGCTCGCATGGCCGACGGCGCTCGGCAGATCTTCCTCGCCGCAACGGGGCAGAATCGCGGCAAGACCACCGCGTCGCTCGGACTCTTCTCCGCCTTTGCCGGACGTGGGCTGAACACCGCGTTCATGAAGCCGGTCGGCCAGCGCTGGATCATGCTGGATGGTGCGCCCGCTGACGAAGACGCGGCGCTGATGCGCGCCGTCTTCCACCTGCCAGATCCGACGCACCTTCTTTCGCCCGTGCAGATCCCGCGCGGCTTCACGCGCCGGGTGATCGAAGGGGAGGTGGTGGAAGACTTCAACGCGCGAATACTCTCGGCCCAACGAGAGATGGCGCGCGATCGCGACCTGATCCTCCTCGAGGGGACAGGGCACGCGGGCGTCGGCGCGGTGATCGGGCTCTCCAACGCCGATGTTGCCGCGCTGCTCGGCGCCCCCGTGATCATCGTCAGCGAAGGCGGGATCGGCCGACCGATCGACGAGATCGTCTTGAACGCGGCGCTCTTCGCTGCGCGCGGGGTCGAGGTGGCGGGCGCGATCGTCAACAAGGTGAACCTGGAGATGGAACCGCAGCTTCCTCGGCTGCTCGAACGAGGCCTCGCGCGCCACAAGATTCCACTGCTCGGCGTGCTCCCGTATCGGCAGATCCTCTCCAATCCGACGTTGGCGATCATCGAGGACGGACTGCAGGGAGAGACGCTCTGGCCCGGTCGCAGCATGGACGCGATCATCGGCCGCGTCTCTGTGGCTGCGATGCAGCCAGAGCACGTGATGGAGCGCATCGGCGTCGATGCGTTGGTGGTCGTCCCCGGAGATCGAGAAGATGTGCTCGAAGCTCTTGCCGGACTCTGGCTGAGCGGCGGCGATCACCCGAACCGTCCGCTCGGCTTCGTGTTGAGCGGCGGGTACCGACCGAGCCCGCGCATCGTCGACCTGCTGCGGAAGGCGGATCTTTTCACCGTGCTGATGGAGGGAGATACCTACACGGTGGCCTCGAAAGTACACGACCTGCTGGTGAAAACGCATCCAGAGGATGTGCGCAAGATCGACGAGATCAAGAGCCTGGTCGCCGGTGCGCTCGACATCGACCGCATCCTGGGTGTGGCGCGACCCGTTCCCGCGCGCTAGGCGCCGCCCCGGTCGTCGAGGAGACGTTCGTCGAGAAGGCGCACCCCATCCACGATCACGGCGACGGTGAGGAGCGCCTCGCCGATGCTCGCACTCTCTGGAAGGGCCTCGAGCGTGACCGGGTCGGCAAGATCGACGTACTCGATCGTCAGGCCCGAACTCGATCGCAGCACCCCCTCTGCCGCAGCACGGAGCTCGGCCACTTTGACGACACCTCGTGCACGTGCGTCGCGCGCGGCGTCGAGCGCGCGTGGGACAGCCACGGCGGCCGCTCGTCCGGCAGGGGTGAGTCGCGAGTTGCGCGAACTCAACGCAAGGCCGTCGCTGTCGCGAACCGTTGGGACGCGGCGGACGGCGATGGGCGGCCCCGACGCGCGACGTGCAGCGATCCACTCCACGACGCGCAGCTGCTGCGCATCTTTCTCTCCGAAATAGGCTCGGTCGGGCCGAACGAGATCAAACAGGCGAGAGACAACGGTTGCAACGCCGGCAAAGTGACCGGGACGTGCGGCACCTTCGAGGCGACGTGCGAGCGGACCTGGGTCGACCGCCGCCACCACTTCATCCGGCGGATAGATCTCTGCGTCGTGTGGATTGAAGAGCAGGTCCGCGCCGCAACGTTCGGCAAGCGTTGCGTCTGCATCGAGCGTGCGCGGGTAGGCGGCGAGGTCCGCAGCGTGTGTGAACTGGGTCGGATTGACGTAGACGGAGACCACCACGGTCGCGCACTCGCTGCGTGCGGCACGGATGAGCGCCGCGTGGCCGGCGTGCAGCGCCCCCATCGTGGGGACGAAGCCGAGCGGTCGTGGTGCCGATTCGAGCGCAACGGCGAGCGCAGCCCGAGTCTGGATGCGCTGCATCACTACATCGATGCGAGTGCGGCGCGAAGCTCCTCACTCGCGGAGAGGCTCTGGCCCGTGCAGGGAAACGTTCCTGCGGCGACGTCTGCGCGCCATGCAATCAGCCCAGCGAGGGCCTGATCGCGCAGCGTGGCGTAGGCTCCCGCATGGCGCGGCGCCGGGCCTGCAAGGAGCCCGAGAAGATCGGGCGCCACCTGCACTTGGCCCGAGCAGTGTGGGCCGGCACCGATGCCGATCGTCGGGATCGTGAGCCGTTCGGTGATGAGCGCCGCGAGTTCGGCGGGGACGAGTTCGATCACGATCGCCGCGGCACCCGCCGCCTGCAGCGCGAGCGCGTCGGCGAGCAGCTGTGCCGCGGCCGCCGGCTCCTTCCCTTCGGCGCGCGCGCGATCCTGTTGGAGTGCCGACTGCGGTGTGAAGCCGATGTGCCCGATGACAGGGACGCCGCTCTCGACCAGCGCACCGACGATCGGTGCCATCTCGGTTCCGCCCTCGAGCTTCACGGCACCCGCGCCAGCGTCGCGCAAGAAGGCGCTCGCACTCGCGGCGGCGGTGGGGAGATCCACGTACGAGAGGAAGGGCATGTCTGCAATCACAAGTGCGCTGCGGCTCGAGCGCACGACCGCAGCCACGTGATGGAGCATCTCGCTCATGCCGATGCGCACCGTGCTCTCGTGGCCGAGTGCCACCTGGGCGAGAGAGTCGCCAACGAGGATGGCGGGCAACTCGGCCGCCTCGGCAAGCTCCGCGGTGGCGCGATCGTAGGCGGTGATCAGCGCAAAGCGCTCATCCGCATCTCGAAGCCGCTGCAGGGTTGCAACGCTGTTGCGTCGCCCGCCTCCCTGCGCACTCATGCCTGCGCGCCGCCGCGCAAGAGTCGCACCGCCTGATCGAGGATCGCGTCGGCGACGACACGTTTCGGTGCCGGGCCGACGCGCTGCGTCTTCCCATCCACATGGAGGATCTCCACCGCGTTCTCCGCGCTCTCGAAACCGATCCCCGGTGCGCTCACATCATTTGCGACGATGAGATCGAGGTCCTTCGCAGCGAGCTTCTCCGCCGCGCGTTTCGTTGCGCCGCTCTCGGCCGAGAAGCCGATCAGCGCGGTCTGTCGTGTCGCGCGTGGCCCAAGCGCCGCCGCGATGCGCGCAAGCAGATCTGGTGTCGGTTCGAGTTGGAGGGTGAGCGCACCGTCGCGGCGAAGCTTCTCTCCGCTCGGCCCACCCGCCATGCGGAAGTCGGAGACCGCCGCGGCCGCAACGAAGAGGTCTGCGGGAGTTGCGCTGCCGCCGGCGGGTGGCGGGAGAAGCGCGTGGTCCAGCGCAGACTGCAGATCGGCAACGGTGGCGACGCGCACGATCTCGACCCCTTCGGGGAGCGGGATGGCGACGCGTGCCGCGATCAACACGACGTCGGCGCCGCGATCGCGCGCCGCTTCGGCGAGCGCGATGCCTTGACGCCCGGAGGAGCGGTTCGCCAGGATGCGCACGGCGTCGATCGGCTCTTCGGTACCGCCGGCGGTGATGACAACTCGTCGGCCGGAGAGATCTCCGGCGGGAACCAGGGGCGGTCGTCGCGCCTCGTTCGGCTCGCGGA
>CAINCM010000246.1 GCA_903847005.1 uncultured Chloroflexota bacterium
AACTTCAAGGGCTATCACGGATTTCCGTCGGTGATCTGCCTCTCCATCGACAGCGAAGTGGTGCACGGGATCCCCGGCGACCGAGAGATCAGGGCGGGCGCCCTCGTCTCCGTGGATGCTGGAGCGATCGTCGAGGGCTTGCACGGCGACGCGGCGCGCAGCTTCTTTGTCGGCGGAGAGCCGCCCGCCGAAGTGGCGCGGCTCATTCGTGTCACGAAGGAGGCACTGGACGCAGGGATCGCCGCCGCTCGACCCGGCGCGACGATCGAGGAGATCTCTGCCGCGATCGAGGACGTCGGGCTCGCCGCCGGAGTGGGGATCGTGCGGCCGTATGTGGGGCACGGGATCGGCCGAGCCATGCACGAGGCTCCCCAGGTTCCGAACTACCGCACGGGGCGGAAGAGCCTCACGCTGGCCCCCGGCCACTGCCTCGCGATCGAACCGATGTTCACCCTCGGCTCCCCCGAGGTCGGGGTGATGGACGATGAGTGGACGGTTGTAACAATTGATGGGAGCCTCGCGGCGCACTTCGAAGACAGCATCGCCATCACCCCCGAGGGGGCCGAGATCCTCACGAGGCCATGAAGGGGTGGTTCACGCTCCGCCCGAGCGTGGCGGGGGAGGGGTCTTCGTTGCGAGGGGGGCGGGGCTCTGCTAGGCTGCACCTTCGTGCGTTTGGGGTCTCTCCCCAGCCGTCCCCTGGCTCGCCAGGGATCAATCGCGCAGTCTGAAACGGGGGGTTGTTGGCGAAGAAGGATTCAATCGAAGTCGAAGGGACGGTTGTCGAGCCTCTGCCGAACACGCTGTTCGTCGTTGAACTCGAAAATGGCCATCGAATTCGTGCCTACATCAGCGGGAAGCTTCGGACGAACTTCATCCGAATCCTTCCGGGTGATCGGGTCAAGGTTGAGCTCTCGCCATACGATCTGACACAGGGTCGGATCACCTACCGATTGAAATAGCAGCACAGGAGAACAGGTGAAGGTTTCTGCGTCGGTCAAGGTTCGTTGCGACAAGTGCCTCGTGATCAAGCGGCACGGCCGCGTCATGGTCATCTGCGAAAACCCGAAGCACAAGCAGCGGCAGGGGTAGGACCATGGCACGAATCGCCGGCGTCGACATCCCACGCGAGAAGCGCGTCGAGATCGCCCTCACCTACATCTTCGGAATTGGCCTCACCACGAGCCAGAAGATCCTGAAGCAGACCTCCATCAGTCCGGATATCCGCGTGAAGGACCTCACGGAGGAGCAGATCAACCGTCTTCGCGAAGTCGTGGACAAGGGCCACAAGATCGAAGGCGACCTGCGCCGAGAGATCGCGATGAACATCAAGCGCCTCATCGAGGTCGGCACGTATCGCGGCACGCGCCATCGCAAGAACCTCCCGTCACGAGGTCAGAGGACCAAGACGAATGCGCGCCAGCGCCGCGGTGCTCGCAAGACCGTCGCCGGCAAGAAGATCGAGAAGAAGTAAGGCAGGGGAGTGGCGATGGCTGAGATGGAGAAGCGACCAACGAAGACGCGACGTCGCGAGAAGAAGAACGTGCCGGTGGGCCAGGTGCACATCGCCGCCTCGTTCAACAACACCGTGATCTCGGTCACCGACCCAACGGGCGCCGTGCTCTCGTGGGGCTCTGGTGGCGTCGCCGGTTTCAAGGGGTCGCGCAAGAGCACGCCGTACGCCGCGTCGCTCGGGGCCGAGGCTGCCGCGCGCAAGGCGATGGAGCACGGCCTCCGCTCCGTCGAAGTCTTCGTAAAGGGCCCAGGCGCCGGTCGCGAGCAGGCGATTCGCGGCCTCCAGACCGCCGGACTCAACATCACCTCCATCACCGATGTGACGCCGCTGCCGCACAACGGCTGCCGTCCTCCGAAGAAGCGCCGAGTCTAGGAGGGCGTCATGGGTCGCGATATTGGTCCAGTCTGCCGACAGTGCCGCCGAGAGGGGACAAAGCTCTTCTTGAAGGGTGCGCGCTGCTACACCAAGAAGTGCTCGTTCGAGCGACGCCCGACGCCCCCGGGCATGCATGCAGTGCGCCGCCGCAAGGTCGGCGACTACGGGTTGCAGCTCCGCGAGAAGCAGAAGATGCGACGCGTCTATCGACTGGGCGAAGCCCAGTTCCGCCGCCTCTTCGCCGAGGCGGAGCGCGGCACGGATGTGACCGGTGAGCACCTGCTGCGCCTCCTTGAGCTTCGCCTCGACAACGTGGTCTTCCGCCTCGGCTTCGCCAGCTCGCGGGATCAGGCGCGTCAGTTCATCTCGCATGGACACTTTGCCGTGAACGGCAGCGCCGTGAGCATTCCGTCGTATGGACTGAAGCCGGGAGACGTGATCTCGCTCCGCCCTGGGCGGGCCGAGCTCGCTCCGTTCAAGGAGGTCGTCGAGAACCTGAAGGGTGTCGCAACCCAGGAGTGGCTCCGCGTGGACGCCTCGAAGATGGCGGGTCACGTGATTGCCGCACCGCGCCGCGACCAGATGCCTGGTGACTTCAACGAGCAACTCGTCGTCGAGTACTACTCGCGATAGGAGAGGAGAGAGAGATGACCGACGCAGTAACTTCGCGCATCGCCCCGCTTGAGGAGCTCGGCTCGTACGGCAAGTACGAGGCCGGCCCGTTCGCGCCCGGCTACGGCGTCACGCTCGGCAATGCCCTGCGACGCGTGCTTCTCGGCTCCCTGGAGGGCGCCGCGATCACGGCCGTGCAGATCACGGGCGTGCAGCAGGAGTTCTCGTCGCTTCCCGGCGTTCGAGAAGATGTGGTGCAGATCCTTCTCAACATGAAGAAGATCCGACTCCGCAGCTTCTCCACCGGACGCGTGGAGCTCACCCTGAACAAGAAGGGGGCGGGGAGCGTCACCGCGGGCGACATCTCCCCCAACGGCCAGGTCGAGATCGTCAATCCGGAACAGGTGCTCATGACGCTCGACTCAGACAAGACGGCGATCGAGGCGTTCCTCGTCGTGGAGCGTGGCGTGGGTTACGTCTCAGCAGATCGACTCGAAGCGGAGCCAGACGGCGAGGCGCGCCCACGTGGCGTGATGGCCGTGGATGCGATCTTCACTCCGGTGCGCAAGGTGAACTTCACCGTGGAGAACACGCGCGTCGGCCAGGACGTCGACCGCGAGAAGCTGATTCTCGAGATTGAGACAGACGGCACGATCACCCCAGAGGAGGCGGTGCGCAAGGCTGCGGCCATCCTCGTCGGGCAGTTCGCCGCCTTCTCCGGTCTCGGCGAGACGCCTGCCCCGGCACCGGCCGCGGTGGCGGGCGGCAACCTGCTCGATCTCTCGATCGAAGATCTCGATCTGCCGATGCGCGCCTACAACGCGCTCAAGCGCGCGGGCATCGTCAAGGTTGGGCAGCTGTTGAGCGCGCTTGATGGCGGCGAGGCGGAGCTCCTGAAGCTTCGCAACTTCGGTCAGAAGAGCCTGACCGAAGTGCGCGAGAAGCTTGTCGAGCGCGGCTTCGACGTGCCGGAGAGCACGCTGGCCGTGGATGCAGCCTTCGACGATGAAGGCGACGAAGACGACAGCGACGACGAAGTGAAGGCCTGAGATGACGTCGCATGCAGTTGGCGGACGCAAGCTCTCCCGGAAGCAGGGGCCCCGGCTTGCCCTGTACAAGAACCTGATCGTCTCCGTGCTGCGTTACGAGCGAATCCAGACGACCGAGGCGAAGGCGAAGGAGATTCGTCCGCAGGTGGAGCAGATCATCACGCTCGCCAAGAAGGGCGGCCTCAGCGCACGGCGCGCCGTGATCGCCGCGCTCCCAGACGAGCCTCTGGTGGTGGACAAGCTCTTCGGCGAGATCGTTCCGAAGTACGCCGCGCGCTCCTCGGGCTACTGCCGGATCACCAAGATCGGAATCCGCAAGGGCGACGCCGCTCCCCTTGTCCAGCTCGAGCTCGTCTAGGAGGTTGAGATGAACATGAAGACGTGGACGCCTCGTGCCGCGGAGATCGAGCGCAACTGGTACGTGGTCGACGCGGAGGGGCAGACCCTCGGTCGTCTCGCATCGAAGATCGCCACCGCGCTCCTCGGCAAGTCGAAGCCGACCTACGCCGACCATGTTGATACGGGCGACTTCGTGATCGTGGTGAACGCCGCGAAGCTCGTGGTCACCGGCGATCGACTCTTGAGCAAGCGCTATCACTCCCACTCTGGCCACCCTGGCGGCCACCGCGACGAGGGTCTCGGCGAACTGATTCAGCGCAAGCCAACCGAGGCGATTCGGCGCGCGGTGAAGGGGATGCTTCCGAAGACCAAACTTGCGAACGCGCAGATGACGAAGCTGAAGATCTATGCGGGTCCAGTTCACCCGCATGCGCCTCAGCAGCCGAAGACCCTCGCATGAGCCCAAAGGAGAAGAGCGTGAGCCTGCCGTACTACCAGGGAACGGGACGCCGCAAGACATCGATCGCCCGTGTGCGCCTCGTCCCAGGCGAGGGGCAGATCGTGATCAACGGACGTACCTATGGGGAGCACTTCGGCGGTGCGATCCCGCAGGCGGAAGTCTTCGCCCCGTATCGAGTCACCGGAACCGAGGGACGCTTCAACGCCATGGTGAAGGTCGAGGGCGGCGGGATCGCCGGTCAGGCGGGCGCAATCCGCCACGGAATCTCCCGAGCACTCCTCTCGGCTGACCCTGAGGCCTATCGACTTCCGCTCCGACAGGCCGGCTTCCTCACGCGCGATCCGCGCGCGAAAGAGCGCAAGAAGTACGGCCTTCGACGCGCTCGCAAGGCGAAGCAGTTCACGAAGCGCTGATCTAGCGCAGCTGCGCTGCTGATGGCCGCGGTCCGATTCGGCACCGACGGGATCCGCGGAGTCGCGGGAGCATCGCTCACATCGGAGGTCGCCTTCGCACTTGGCGCCGCACTCGCCGCGCACTACCCCGCGGGCAGCATCCTCATCGGGCGTGACACTCGGCCGAGTGGCCCCGGGTTGAGCGCGGCGCTCGCCGCCGGGATCCGCTCGGGAGGCGCCACACCGATCGACCTAGGGGTGATTCCGACTCCTGGCCTGGCCGCGGTTGTTGCGGCAGATTCGAGTGTCGCCTGTGGCGTGGTGGTGACGGCCTCACACAACCCAGCGGAGTACAACGGACTCAAGGTGATCGGACGCGACGGTCGCAAGGTTCCAGATGCACTGGAGCGGGAGCTCGAGCGAAGCATCGAGGCGCACCTTGCCACGGGGCGCGTGCCGGAGTTGCCGGGCACGGAGACGGCCGAAGACGAGGTCGGGGCCACCTATGCGGCGCGCTATGCAGCACAGCTCGCACGTGTGGCGTCGACGGCGACTCCGAGCCGTGCCGCCTCGGGCATTCGCGTCGTGGTCGACGCCTCAAACGGCGCAGGTGCTCCGTTCGCCGTCGCGGCACTCGGCGCAACCGGCGCAACGGTCGACGGGATGGCGATGGGCGAGGGCGTGATCAACGACGGGGTCGGAGCCACCTCTCCAGCGGCGCTTGGACGGCGCGTCGTCGCGCTCGGTGCCAGCCTCGGCATCGCACTCGACGGAGATGCCGACCGATGTGTGGTCGTCGATGAACGCGGGTCCCTGATCGACGGCGATGTGGTGATCGGCCTGATTGCGCTGGATCGAAAGCGCCGTGGCCTCCCGGGCGCCGAGCATGTGGTCGCAACGATCCTGACGAACTCCGGCGTCGAGCGCCAGCTTCGCGACGCGGG
>CAINCM010000247.1 GCA_903847005.1 uncultured Chloroflexota bacterium
CGGTGCCGCGCGGCAACCAGGGTGGGGGCACAGGGATGATCTGCCACGGCTTCAAGGGCGGCAACGGCACCTCGAGCCGTACCCTTCCTGCTGAACTCGGCGGGTACACCGTGGGCGTGTTCGTGCAGGCGAACCATGGTCGTCGCCATCGGCTCACCATTGCGGGACGTGCCCTCGGCGCCGAAGGCGGCGTGCTCGACACCGCCAACTTCCCGCTCCCCTGGAAGGCCGCCCCAGCTGCAACGCCAACAGGGACGAGGTCGACGTCGTCACCCGACGATCCGCGCGGCGGCGCCGGCTCGATCATCGTGATCGTGGCCACGGATGCACCGCTGCTGCCGATGCAACTCGATCGCCTTGCGCAGCGCGCGGTGATGGGGATCGCGCGGGTCGGTGGCGTCGGCGAACACTCGTCGGGAGATTTCGTCTTGAGCTTCTCGACGGCCAATGCGAACCTTCCGCCGGAGGATCTCGAGCCGGCTGCGCCGTTCAGTCAGAGCGTGGAGATGCTGATCAACGCGCATCTCTCGCCCCTCTTCGAAGCAACCGCCGACGCCACCGAAGAGGCCATCTTGGACGCGATGATCGCAGCGGAGAGCATGATCGGCGCCAACGACGCCGAGGCGATCGCCCTGCCGCTGGATGTGGTCCGGACTGCGCTAGCCTGACGACATGAACCTTCCCCCGCTCGGAAACCCTCGCGCATGGCCACCGATCGCCCAGGCGCTCGCGTGGGCGGCGCTTGCCAGCGCCGCGGTGCTTCTGATCGGTGCCGGACTGGCGCAGGTCGCCGCCCTGGTCAGCGCACAGAGCGCCCTGATCGCCGCGCTGGTCGCCGGCTGGCTCCTCGCCGCCCTTGCAGACGCACCGATCGACGCGTTGGCGCGGCGCGGCATGGCGCGGCGCAACGCGGTCCTCTTGGTCTGGGTTCTCGGTGCCATCCCGGTGTTGGTGATCATCGGGGAACTCATCTTCGCGTTGGCCACTTCGCTGAGCGTGGTGGTGTCGGGTGCGCCACCGACGAGCGATGAAATCGGGAAGTTGATCGCGCGGCCGAGTGATCTGCTCCGGTCGGTTGGGATCCAGATCGACCTCCTCCCGGTTGCGACAGAGGTGCTCACCGCTCTCCGTGGCGCGGCGGCGGAGGTGCAGGCGAACATTGCAAACATCGCCGCCGGAGCGGTTGCGGCGCTTGGACCCGTCATCCTTGCGATCGGCCTCGGCGTGATCCTTTCGGCAAATCCTGACTACATCAACGTGCTGAACATCTTCCTGCCGCGCTCTAGCGGCGCATCGATCCATCGATCGCGAGAGGTACTCGAGTCGATCCTCGCGCGCTTCATCGGGCGACACCTTCTGCTGGGACTCGCATTCGGCCTCACCGCGGGCCTCGGCGCGTCGCTCGCGGGTGCCGACGCGGTGCTCGCCGGCACGCTTGGCGGACTTGTCATGGCGATCCCAACCATCGGACAGGGGGCGGCCGTGGTTCCGCCACTGCTCCTCGCGCTGCTGAGCGCCGGCGAGCAGACGCTACTCGGCGTGCTCATCATCGTGATCAGCTGGCTCCTGGTTGCGACACAACTCGCGCCGCGACTGCTGAACGGCGTGCTCCGTCTCTCTGGCGCCACGGTCTTCGTTGCGGGCACCGCCGGTGGCCTGGTGGCAGGCATCCCTGGCGCCATCTTCGCCCTCCCTGTTGTTGCAGCGGTGGCTGCGCTGCGTCGACCCAAGGCATCGCGCAGCGCGAAAGGGCGAACGAGACGTCGAACGTGATCGCAGCCCCTGGCTGGCGTGGGCCGTTTCGCCACCGCAACTACCGGCTCTTCTGGAGCGGTCAGCTCGTCTCGCTCGCTGGCACATGGATGCAGTCCATCGCCCAGGCGTGGCTGATCACCGAGCTCACGCCGGATCCAGTCTGGCTCGGCATCGTGGCCGCCGCGCAGTTCACGCCGGTCTTGATCCTTGGGCTCTTCGGCGGCGTCCTCGCCGACGTGTTGCCGAAGCGACAGGCGCTGATCGGAACGCAGGGCGCGTTGATGGCCCTTGCGTTGCTGCAGGCGCTGCTCGTTGCGCTCGGCGTGATGTCGATCCCTCTCCTCATCCTCCTCGCAGTCGCACTCGGAACCGTCAACGCGGTAGACATGCCAATCCGGCAGTCGTTCTTTTCGGAGATGGTCCTGCGGGATGAGGTGGGACGTGCTGTGGCCTTCAACTCTGCGATGTTCAACGGTGCGCGGGTGGTGGGTCCGGCGATCGGCGGCGTGCTGATCAGCGCGATCGGCGTCGCAGGCTGCTTCGCAGTCAACGGGGCAAGCTTCCTCGCCACACTCTTCGCGCTGCTGTTGATGCGCGAAGTGGAGTTGCACCCTGCCCCGCGCGGCGTCCGGCCGCGCAGCATCACCGCGGTGAGGACGAGCCTGATGGAGGGGCTGCGCTACGTGCAGCAGACGCCCATCGTTGCCCTCTGCGTCTTCGTGATCGGGGTCATCTCCGGGGTGGCGATGAATTTCAACGTCATCATCCCCCCGCTCGCCCGTGCGGTGTTGCAGATCGGTGCCGCCGGACTCGGCGGACTGATGGCCGCCGTCGGCCTCGGCTCTCTCGTCGGCGCGCTCACAGTCGCCGCGCTGCGAGAGCCACGGCGCAAGATGATCGTGATCGGCGGTGCACTTCTCGGCGTGTTCAGTGTGGCGGCGGGTGGAGTTGCGGCGAGCGGCCTCTCGGCTGCGCTCCCGCTGACGGGACTCGCGCTCTTCGGTGCGGGGTTCGGCGCGATCTCCATGGCGGCCACGGCGAACGCCTCCATCCAGACCACCACCCCCGCGCCGCTGCGGGGGAGGGTGATGAGCGTCTACACCACGGTCTTCGCCGGCTCTACGCCGATCGGCGGGCTTGCCACCGGCGCCGCCGTCTCGATGCTCGGAGCGAGCGGGGCGCTCGCGCTCGCGGGAGCGCTCGCCGTGCTGGCCGCAGGATTCGCCGCGCTCTACTGGCGTTCGCTCCTCCGCTGAGGGGCGAGCTCTTCGCTCAAGATGAGCGCTGCGGCTGTTGCTGGAGCGCGTTCCAGCGCGGCTCGTGGGCCGAGGTAGCGCTCGGCAAACGCGTCGTACCGCGATCGTTGGATCGCATCGCCACCCGTTTCAATTCCGGTCAGGGCTGCGGCAACCTCCTCGGCCGTGCTGACCCGCCGGCCAATCCCGTCGCCTGCCGAGAGATCGGAGAAGAGGCCGGGATCTTCCGAGTACTCCGCAATGTCGTTGATGGCAAGGAGGAGCGGCCGCGCCAAGAGCGACCAGAGGAACACGGATGACGAGTAGTCGGTGAAGAGCGCATCGGCGACGGGGAAGAGTTCTTCGACTGGAGTTCTGCGATCGACAATCAGGCACTTGGGATGAGTTGCAGCATCGGTGATCGGCACGAGCGGGTGTGCCTTGATCAACACCATCCAGTCGGCGGGCAGCGCGGCAGCGATCTGGTCCGGTGAAATGGTGAGCGCCGACCGGCGGCTGGCGCCACGTCCGCGGAAGGTAGGCGCGTAGAGCATGACCCGTCGATTGTCGAGTGCGGGGTACTCCGCTCGGATGGCTTCAGCGCGATCGGCGACGTCTGCTGGGCGTGCGAGCCACGCGCCGTGGAGGGGTCCCACGGCGTGGACGTGTGCGAGGGGCATCCGGAACGCCTCTGCATATGCAGGGCGAACAGCCTCCGATGAGACGAGTGCAGCGTCGTAGCCCTGGTGGATCAGCTCACCCAACGCACCATCCGCACGCGCGCTTGCGCCACGGGTGGCGTGCCCGAATCTCTTGTAGGCCCCTTCGGCGTGCCATACCTGGATCACGCGGCGCCCGCGCCGGCGTGCGGTGATGTGCACGGGGAGCCATGCGTTGTCGATGATCGTGATCTTGGCGCGCTGGAGTGCCCACGTTGCGCCGACTAGATGAGCGAGATAGCGCAGCTTTGCGCCGATACCGTATCCATACGGCGCAAGGGCCAGACGCTGTGTCATCCCGGGCGCGGCGTCGCGGATCGCACGGGAGAGTGCGGCGAGTTGCGGCCCGAGCACCCGGTCGCGGGAGGAGGCGAAGAGCACCTCGTCCCTGATGGAGAAGCGCTGCGCGACGAAGGCGACGAGGCCGAGCACGAACCGCGTGAGCGTCAGTTCAAGTCGATTCACCCTTGCATCCTATACTCCCGCCATGTTGAACTCCCTGCGCTCACGACTCCGCCGCATCCTGCCGCTGCGCACGGTCGTTCGAGTCTTCGCCGCACGAGTGGGTGCCGGCCTTGCCCGCCTTCGGCCGATCCAAGAGCGTGTGTACATCGCGGCGAATCGCGACGACGCGCTCCGCGGAAGCCTTGCGGAGATCCACCGCGTGCTTCGATCTCGCGCTCCCGCACCGCGGTTGCTCGTTGATGTCAAGTCCGACGCGGAGCGACGAAACATCCCCATCATCAGCCTCCTGGGGGCAGTCGTTCGAATCGCGGTGCGCTCGTATCGAGTCGCGTCGTCGCGACTCGTGATCGTGGACGACTACTTCTTTCCGATCTATCCGGTGAAGAAGCGAGAGGGTGTCACCATCGTGCAGGTCTGGCACGCCTGCGGCGCGTTCAAGCGCTTCGGTCGAGCCACGCTCGAAGCGGAGTGGGGAGCCGATGAAGTCTTCCTGAAGTGGGTACCTATCCACTCGAACTATGACCTGACCCTTGTCTCGTCTGCATCGATTGCTCCGATCTACGCCGAGGCGTTTGGGCAACCGGTGGAGAAGATCAGCGCCGCGTTCGGAATCCCGCGAACCGACGCCCTGGTTGCATCGCCGCGTCGCGATGAAGCCGAACGTGCGGTTCGACGTCGGCTCGGGCTGACAGATCAGCGCACCACGGTGCTCTACGCACCGACGTTTCGGGGGGCCGACCTGAAGGAGGCCGCGGCGCCCCAGCTGCTGGATATTGCCGCGCTGCACCGGCTGCTCGGGAACGAATACCGGCTGATCCTGCGCCTCCACCCCTTCGTGAAGACGGCCATGCGCATCCCGGACGAGGTCGGCGACTTCGTGGTGGACGCGTCGGGTGAGCCCGACGCGAACGAGGTGCTGCTCGCCGCTGACCTGCTGGTGACGGACTACTCCAGCATCATCTTCGAGTACGCGCTGCTCGGTCGGCCGATGGCCTTCCTCGCCCCAGACCTGGCGGCGTACGAGCGAGAGCGCGGATTCTTCTTCGACTATCGAACCGGCGTTCCGGGACCGGTGGTAGAGACCACAGAGGAGCTCGCGCACTGGATTCGAGCGAAGCAGTTCGATGTGCGGCGGGTCGGCGAATTCGCCGCAGACTCATTCGATGTGATGGACGGCCGTGCAACGGAGCGATTCGTGACCCATGTCGCGCTCCCCGCACTTCGTGGAGAGCCGATCCGCATCCCTTCAGTCGTCGCTCGTCACTGAGAGCGCTGCCCCCGCGCGCGGGGGTATGCTGCTCAGCGTGAAACAGTTTGGCATCATCCTCGCGGGCGGATCTGGCCAGCGATTCGGCGACCAGATTCCGAAGCAGTTCATTCGTCTGGCGGGGGAGAGCGTCCTCCGTCGCAGCGTGGCGGCACTCGCCTCCGGCGGTGCCTTCGATCAGATCGTGATCGCCGCGAATCCAGACTGGCTGCAGGAGAGCAAGGATGCGGTGAAGGGGCTGCAGGGAGCCAAGGTCGCCGTGGTGGCTGGCGGCAGCAGCCGGAACGAATCGACTCGCGCCGCGCTGCTGGCCCTCGACGCAGCCGATGAGGACATCGTGCTCATCCACGATGCCGTGCGCCCACTCCTCTCCAAGGAGGTTGTTGCACGCGTGATCGCACCGCTCGTGGCCGGCCGTGCAGATGCTGTCGACACCACCATCCCCACGCCGGACACGCTCGTCGTCGTCGACGGCGAAACGATCGTCGACATTCCAGATCGGAGCCTGTATCGCCGCGGACAGACGCCGCAAGGATTCGTTGTCGGGATCTTGCGCGAGGCGTACGCAAAGGCACCGGCAGGCTCCCAGGCCACCGACGACTGCACCCTGGTACTCCGCAACATCCCCGGTGCCCGTCTTCTTCACGTCGACGGGGCCGAAGAGAACATCAAGATCACCACGCGCATCGACCACGTGCTCGCCGATCGCCTGATCCAGCTGCAGTCCATTCCGCCAGAGAAGGCGACGACCCCTGAGAACAACCGGACCTATTGGAGCGGCCGCCGGGCCGTCATCGTGGGCGGCACCTCGGGAATCGGCGCGGCGATCGTGAGCGAACTCACCGGCCTCGGCGCGGCGGTGCACGCCACCGGTCGAAGCGGCGTGGACGATGTGACGACGGCAGATGGGGCGCAGGCGACGCTCGCGCATGCGGCCGACGCGCTCGGAGGCATCGACGATCTCTTCGTGACGGCAGGGGTGCTGCACATGGGTGCGTTGGCGTCACAGGGGCAGGAAGCGATCCACGAAACGCTTGCGGTCAACCTCGCGGCAAGCGTCTACCTCGCCCGCGCGTCGTACCCGTATCTCGCACAAGAGCACGGATCGCTGACCCTCTTCACCTCGAGCTCGTTCACCAAGGGCCGCGCGAACTACGCGGTGTACAGCGCGACCAAGGCGGCGATCGTCAACCTGACGCAGGCGCTCGCCGACGAATGGATCGATGCGAGGGTGCGCGTGAACGCGGTCGCGCCGGAGCGAGCGAACACGCCGATGCGGCAGACCGCGTTCCCGAACGAAGATCACGCGGCGCTCTTGACTCCCGAGGAGGTTGCCGCCGCAACCCTGCGCCTCGCCGCCTCCGGGCTTACCGGCCAGGTGCTCGACGTCCGCCGCTGATCGACCTGACGCGGCGCAGGAACTCCCTCGTGCGTGCGTCGCGCGGCGCACCGAAGATGCGCCTCGGCGTCCCCTCTTCGACGAGGCGTCCCCCTTCGAGGTAGCAGATCCGATCCGCCACATCTGCGGCGAACGCCATCTCGTGGGTCGCGATGAGCATCGTCATGCCGCTTGCGGCGAGTGAGCGCAGCGTCTCCAGGACCTCGGCAACCAAGACCGGATCGAGCGCGCTCGTGATCTCGTCCAAGAGGAGCACCTTCGGCTCCGTGGCGAGTGCGCGCGCGATGGCGACGCGCTGCTGCTGCCCGCCAGAGAGACGATCTGGATACTCGTGCGCCTTTTCGGCAAGGCCGAGCGACTTCAGGAGCTCCTTGGCACGGCGCACAGCGGCGGCTGGCGCCAGTCCGAGTGCAACGCGCGGCGCGAGCGCCACATTCTCGACGACAGTGAGATGCGGGAAGAGATTGAATCCCTGGAAGACGATGCCAAGCTTTCGGCGCGTGGCGTCGACGTCGCGATCTTCGTAGGCCACGCGTCCCCCGTTGAGGCGGATGCTGCCGGCGTCGAGTGGCTCGAGCAGGTCTGCGCAGCGCAAGAGTGTCGACTTGCCAGACCCAGATGCGCCGATGAGGCAGACGACCTCGTGCTCCGCGAGTGAGAGGCTGATCCTGTCGAGCACCGGCCTCCCGTTGTAGCGCTTGGTGAGCCCCTTCAGCTCCAAGACGGGTGCGTGTGTGCGCGCTCTGGCGGCCATCAACGCGTTCCACCCAGCTGCGCGCTGCGGTCCTTGGCGGCGAGGTGATCGACGAGGCGCGTCATCGGGATGGTGATGATGAGGAAGATAAGGGCGGTGGTCATCAGCGGCGTGAAGTTGAAGCTCGCCGCCTTCAGGATTTGCGCCTGTTTGAAGGTCTCCACCACGCCCAGGATCGAGACGAGCGCGGTGTCCTTCTGCAGTCCGATGAAGTCGTTCAAGAGCGGCGGGATCACGCGACGCATCGCCTGCGGAATCACCACATGGCGGAGCGCCTGAACCCTGGTGAGACCGAGTGCGCGCGCGGCACGCTCCTGTGACGGATGGATCGATTCGATCCCAGCGCGATAGACCTCGCTCACATACGCCGAGTAGATCAGCACGAGTGTCACGAGCGCCCAGAAGAAGGGCTCCTTCGGGACCCCGTCGAGCTGCAGGGCGGGGACGCCGAAGCCGAGCACGTAGATGATCAGGATGCTCGGCACGCCACGGAAGAAGTCGACGTAGGCGGTGGCGAAGATGCGGAGCGGCGTGAGCGCGGGTGCGGTGATGGAGCGCGCGAGCGCGATCAGCAGTCCGATCGGAAGGATGAGCAGCTCGGCGATGATGAAGAGGCGCACGTTGATGGTGAACGCCTCTGCGACTGCGGGGAGCGAGGTGGAGAAGTATCGCCCGTCGAAGAAGGCCTTCTGGACCTCTGGCCAGGCGGGAGACGAGCCGACGGTGTACGCGACGGCGCCCGCTACTAGGAGGGTGCTAAAGGTGGCGACGAGGAGACCCTTTCGGGCTGGCCCCGTCGCCACCTTCGAGCGACTGATGCTTACTCGATGATCGGCGCGCTGCCGGAGCCGCCGATCCACTCGAGCAGCAGTGCATCGAGTGTGCCGTCGGCCTTCAGCGCGTCAATCGCGGTGTTCACGCAGGCGGTGAGCGGCGATCCCTTCTGGAGCACCACGCCGAACTGCTCTGCACCCGCATCGGTTCCGGCGAGCTGACCGATGATCACCCCACCAGAGAGCTGTGCGTCTCGCATGTAGAACGTCGTCGGGACGTCCGCGACGATCCCATCGATCTGCCCCGCGTCGAGGGCCGCGACCGCTTCATCCATGGTGTTGAAGACGGCCGGCTCCTGATCAGGCTGGATGATGTTGATGATCGCGTCGTAGCTCGTGGTGCCGATCTGTGTTCCCAGCTTCGCACCTTTCAGGTCCGCGATGCTGGTAGCACCGGCGATCGGGCTCCCCTCGACGGTGACCACGCCTTGGGCCACGTCGTAGTAGCCGTTGCTGAAATCGATCGCTTCGGCGCGATCGGCCTTGATGGAGACCTGGTTCAGCAGCAGGTCGAACGACTTCTCGCCCGGCGCAAACGCCTGATCGAACGCCGTGACAACCCAGGTGACCTTGTCGGCCGTGAATCCGAGCTGTGCGGCGATCGCATACGCGACGGCGCCCTCATAGCCCTGGCCCTTCACTGGATCGTTGTTGTAGTCGCCGACCCACACCTCTGAGCCCTCGGTGCCGCCCTGGAACCACGGGCTATAGGCCGGGTTGTCCGTAGAAAGCGTCAGGACGCCAGGCGTCTTGAGCGCGAGGTTCTCCGGGGCGCATGAC
>CAINCM010000248.1 GCA_903847005.1 uncultured Chloroflexota bacterium
CTCCCAGTTGATGGCAACAATTCGCCTTGTCCGTGATCGGCTGAACCCAGACCTCGAGGTCAACGGCTTCCTGCTGACCATGCTCGATCCACGCACGAAGCTCGGTGGCGATGTGGTGCGCGAAGTCGAAAGCCACTTCGGCGACCTCGTCTACCGAGCTCGAGTACCACGCTCGGTCCGCCTTGCAGAGGCACCGAGCCACGGAATCTCCATTCGGAGCTACGCGCCTGGGAGCTCAGGAGCGGAGTCGTACGCCCAGGCGGCCAGCGAGTTTGCAACCCGCGTCTTTGGGAGTGCAGCGTGAGAGAGAGGGGGGTCAGATCATGGTGAAAAAGGCGACCGGACTTGGGCGTGGCCTCGGAGCGCTGATTCCTGAGGCGGCGAGTGCGGCGGGAGCTGTCCGTGCGGGGGCACTGGAGATCCCGATCAGCAAGATCAAGGCGAATGCGTATCAGCCACGCCGCACATTCAATCAGACGGAGCTTGAACAGCTCGCTGAGAGCATCCGCCAGCACGGCGTGATCCAACCAATCCTGGTGGAAGAGGGGGCAAACGGCTTCACACTGATCGCCGGCGAGCGCCGCCTCCGGGCGTCGAAGCTCGCCGGTCGCACCACGATTCCCGCCGTCGTGCGCACGGTGGACAACCAGTCGCGCCTCGAACTAGCGCTGATCGAAAACGTACAGCGCAGCGACCTCTCCCCGATCGAAACGGCGCAGGCGTACCGTCGCCTCGCCGACGAGTTCGGCATGACACAAGAGCAGATCGCCACGGTCGCCGGGAAGGCGCGAGCCACTGTGGCCAACACGATGCGGCTCCTCGATCTGAGCGCCGATGTTCAGGAAGAGGTCACCGCCGGCCGACTCAGCGAGGGGCACGCTCGAGCACTCGTCGGACTCCCAGAAAGCGAACAGGCATGGCTCGCGCGAAGTTTCGTTCGTGATGGCGTGACGGTACGTGGGGCCGAGGCGGCCGCGTCAACCATCCGAGAAGCGGGGCGCGGTACAATAACAACGAAGAAACCGCACGGAACCGCCTCGAATGTTGAGCTTGCGGCCGTCCAACGCGGTCTCGAACAGGCACTCGGGACGCCGGTGCGGATCAAGCCTGCTGGCGCAGGGGGGCAGATCGTCATCGAGTACTACTCGGCGGAAGAACTCGCAAGACTTGTCGACCAGATCAAGGGGGAAAGTTAGTGGCGGGTAATAAAAGCGGTACTGAAACCGCAAAAAAGACCGAAAAACCAAGTTCTTCAGCAAAATCTGCCGCCCAGACAGGGAAGAAGGGGGGCGAGTACGGCGCCTCTAGCATCCAGGTCCTCGAGGGGCTCGATGCCGTACGCAAGCGCCCCGGCATGTACATCGGCTCGACCGACGAGCGCGGCCTCCACCACCTCGTCTACGAGGTCGTCGACAACTCTGTCGACGAAGCGATGGCCGGACACGCCACGCGCATCCTCGTTCGTATCCACAAGGACAACGCAATCGAAGTGATCGACGACGGTCGCGGTGTGCCTGTTGGCAAGCACTCCA
>CAINCM010000249.1 GCA_903847005.1 uncultured Chloroflexota bacterium
ACCGCCGCAGCGAAGGATCTCCCCGCCGGAACGGAAGAGCGCCCGAAGGAGGGCGAGCCGACCGCCGCCGCGCACGGAGAGCTGCTGTAGCGAGCGCCACTCTCACTCGCCTCGCGAGTGGGATACTTCGCTGATGAGCGAGTCCCCTCACCTCCCGCAGCCGCCGGTGATCGCCGAGGCGCGATCGCCGTTCACGGCCGTACGCGTCGCAGCCCTGCTGCTCGCACGTCCGCGCGGCTTCGGCGAGCGCGTGGCGGCGGTTGCGGACGCGCTGAACGCCGCGCACACCGACTGGCTCTTCGAAACGCGCGTCGTCGCCGATGAGCTGCTGCAGCTGCAGTCGAACTGGTTCTCCGACTTCCGCACCACCACCGGCTTCGCGCTGAGCGACTCGCCGAACGGCACGCTGCTCCACCTCGAAGATTCGTCGCGCATGAGCGGCTGGCTGCAGCGGCAGGTGGAGAAGGCGGAGGCCGCCTGTCGCGCCGAGCTCGATTCGTTTGCGCGCACCGACCGTGTCGCCGGCGATCGCTGAACCGCCGCGATGAAGCGCGACGACCTCATCTCGCAGACCCGCCGCCTCCTCGAAGAGGGTGAGCGCATCGACCGCGCGCCGTCGCGCCCCGCGCTCAACACCTGGCTCGCCGCGAGCGACGCGCTCCTCTCTGAGGCGTGGGGCTCCATGGATCGCTACCACCTCGCCTGGCTCGAAGTGGGACGCATCGCCCAGCCGCTGCGCGGCCGCGAGATCAGCGCGGCCGAAGAGGCGCAGGAGATCCGCAGCGTGGTGAGCGCCAAGGGCGCGGTGTTGCGTGCATCCCTCGACGCGGTGGAGCGGCAGGGGATGCCGTTCCTCGGCGAGACGCGTCCGCGCGCGGCCGAAGAGAAGTCTGGACTTCCAGATCATCTGCACGAGGCGCCGCACGGACTCGTTGGCGGCGCAGGCGCGCTGCAGTCCGCCATCGACGCCGCCCGCAAGGAGGCGGCCGAACACAAGGACCACGCCCTCAACCGGAAGAGCACGCCGCAGAAGAGCGACCGCACGGACCTCTGGTGAGGCGATGCTACCCTTGATGACATGAGCCACCCACTGCACGGCGCACGACCGCTGGACACGAGCGCAGGCTTCCCCGAAGCCGCGGGGCAGATCAGCGCGCGCTGGCGCGAGGTTGCGGATCGCGGCATCGTCGCCGCCGTCGAGCAGAACCGGGAGCTGCCCGAGCGCGTCGGCGAGCTCGGCCTGCGCCACCTGCTGCGCGACGCCGAGGTGGTGCTGCAGAAGCTCTGCGAGAGCGTCGGCGCCGGGAGCGTGGCTCCGCTGAAGAACTTCACGGAACACGCCACCGCAACGTGGCGCCGTCGGCGCATCTCCATGGACGACGTGACCGATCTCTACGAAGGGCTGCGCGTTGCCGTCGCCGCGACGATCACCGGCGAGGCTGCCGCGTTCGCAGATACCGCACTGAGCGAAGGGATCGCGGTGCTGAAGTGGCACCGCCGACTCGGCGGCGACACGCGCAAGCGCAACCGCATCCTCAAGGCGATCTACAAGGGAGCCTGCGATGACGATCAAGTGGGTGAAGAGCGATCCGTTGGTGATGAACGGCGAGCCGTTCGTCTACGGCACGCGCCTCACCGTGCGCCGCTTGCTCGAACTGCGTGCAGACGGATACGACGTGCAGCGTCTGATGTCAGAGATGCCCGAGCTGCGCGTGGTCGGCATCGCGCGCGCCTACGAGTTCGCCGCGGCGAACCGCGAGCACTACCAAGAGTTCTTCGACGCGAGCGGCCAGCTGAAGGGCCCGGGGCTCACCGCTGCCGAAGCGGCACTCGTCTGAGGTGGCCGAATGACTGAGGAGACCCTCGCCGCACCGAGCACATTCGACGCGCAGAAGCGCGCCACCGAACTCGCGATCCTGGACGCGCTGCGCTCCGTCGTCGATCCCGAGATCGGGATGAACGTGGTGGAGCTCGCGCTCATTCGCCAGGTGCTCGTCGGCGAGACGGAGTCCGAAGTGAAGATGATCCTCACCACGCCGTTCTGTCCGTACGCTGGATCCATGTTGGCGCAGGTGAAAGAGGCGGCCGAGTCCGTCCTCGAGCATCCGGTGAAGGTGACACTCCTCGCCGAGCGCTGGGATCCGAAGGACGCCGGGCTCGCCTGGTGAGCAACGACGCTGCGAACGCCGACGGCGCGAACGAGGAGCTGAAGCTTCCGCCGAGCAAGGTCGCCACAGGGAAGGGCGACGCAGGGACGACCGGACTCCTCTTCGGCGGCGACCGCATCTCCAAGGACGACGTGCGCACCGAAGCGTATGGAACCGTTGACGAAGCAACGGCGGCGCTCGGCATGGCGCGCGCCGAACTGATCGGCCTCAGCGGCGAAGGGATCGCGGCGCTCGACGAGATGATCCTCTCCATCCAACGCGACCTCTTTGTTGTGGGTGCCGAACTTGCGACGAATCCAGATGCATGGGGACGCCTCGAGGAGGGGCGCACCAAGGTGTCGCCGAAGATGCTCGCGCGCATCAATGCGCTTCTCGAAACCACCGAGGCGGCGATCGTCTTCCCGAAGGATTTCGTCATCCCGGGTTCCAGCAAGGCCTCATCCGCGATCGAGCTCGCGCGCACGATCATCCGTCGTGCCGAGCGCTGGTGCGTCACGCTCGGTCGCGAGGGGCTTCTCCCCGGCGATCACCTGCTCGCCTACATGAATCGCCTCGCCGACCTGCTCTGGCTCCTCGCCCGTCAGGCCGAGACGCTCGAGGCCTCCGCCACGCGCTCCGTCTCCCAGACGCCGCTGCGCGACTGAGTTGGCGCGCTAGGAGTATTCGGCGTCGCCGAAGATGTAGCGCACGCTCCCGTGGAGTCGCCGGTAGCCGAGGCGCTCGTAGAGCGCGTTCGCGCCGGTGAGCGAATCCGCGTCGACGCCGAGCATCGAGCCTTCGAAACCATCGCGACGTGCCTGCGCGAGATGCCGCTGGATCAGGTGCGTTGCAAGACCCTTGCCGCGATGGTCACGGTGCACGCCGAGGGTTGCCAGCCAGCGCAGGTTGCCGAGCGTCTCCGCATCCTGTGGGAACTCTTCGCTGATCTGATACGCAACAGGGTTGTCGGCCGCGTCGACCAGAGCTTCTGAGGCCGACAAGCGCACAGAGCTGGCCGCGATGCGTTCACGCCAGATCTCTGCACTCAGACTTGAAGAGCCCCAGTGATCGGCGAAACAGTGGTTGTGGAGCAGCCGCATCTGCTCGGTGTCCGCCTCTGCGAACGGAACGACGCGCAGTCCCGCGGGGAGCGGAACCGGTGTTGACTCTGGAGTTGCGTCGAATCTGTGCACCATCTCTGAGAACCATCGAATGGCGCGCGCCCCCTCCGATTCGCAGAGTTGTTGTGCGCGCACATCACCTTCGAAGTTCTGCACCTGCACGGTGCCGCGGCGGTGCCCGTCCAAGATTTCTTCGGCGCGTGCCTTCGCCCAGCGGAGGAGTGCGCGACCGATGCCGCGCCCTTGATGCGTTGGATGCACCCTGCCGAACAGGTAGACGCGCGGCTTGTCCGGGTCCGTGACGCGATTGGCGAAGGCCCAGCCGATTGCCGTGCCGTCTGCGGACAACGCGATCAGCGTGTCTCGCGCCACCTCGATCTCGCTGCGGGTGAGCTCCTCCATCATCTCGTCAACGGAGTCACGGATCGGGTTCCCCACATGCGCGGCGTCGGCGTTGGTCAGCGCCACGAGCGCGGCCGCATCGACCGCTGGCTGTACCGGGCGGAGCGTGGCTCCCGAGGGGAGCCGCGCACGGATCTCATCGACAATCAGATCGCGATCTGGCATCGCAATAGGATACGCTCAAACCTGATGGATCCAGTCGGAAATCATTTGGGAGAATGTTGCTGATGTCTGGTGGTGAAGAGTCAGGGACGCGCGGTCTGCACGGGACGGGGGCGGTGGCGTTCAGCACGCGTGGCGAGTACGGCGTGCGCTTCATGGTGGCGCTGGCGCGCATGGATCACGGGAACCCGGTGTCGCTGACGGAGATCGCAGAGGTCGAAGATCTTCCGCGCGCCTATCTGGAACAGATCGTGGGCAGCCTGCGCGACGCAGGGATCGTAGACAGCGCGCGCGGTGCGCACGGCGGATACCGGCTGGCGCGTCCGGCAAACGAGGTGCGCATGGGCGACGTGCTGCGCGCCCTCGAAGGGCCGATCGTCCCCATGGCGTGCCTGGAGGGGGATGGCAGCGCGTGCAGCAAGACGGGGAGCTGCTCGGTGGTCCAGCTCTGGAGTCGCGTGCGCGACTCGGTCTCCGAGGCACTCGACTCGTTCACCCTTGCCGATCTGGCAGTTCCCGGTGCACCCATTACCCTGAAGGGGAGATAAGGAGGGCAGATGAGCGACACCTCGAAGCACCTGGTGATCAAGGATCTCGTCGTCACCCCTGCCGCAGATCCGTCCAAGCGCATCCTCGACGGGATCAGCCTCACGATCAAGCCGGGCGAAGTGCACGCGATCATGGGGCCGAACGGATCCGGCAAGACGACACTCAGCTACGCGTTGATGGGACACCCGGGCTACGAGATCGCCGCCGGCTCCGTGGAGTGGAAGGGCGAGAACCTGCTCGACCTTTCGCCGGACCAGCGCGCCCGCTTCGGGCTCTTCCTCGCCTTCCAGTACCCCACGGCGATTCCCGGACTCTCTGTCGCGAGCTTCCTGCGCACATCCATGAATGCGCGACGTTCAGGTCTTGTTCGCGATCCTGAGTTCGATCCCTCCGATCCGATTCGCGGTGGGATGACGATGGGCGAGTTCCGCAAGCTGGTCAAGGAGAAGCTCGCACAGCTGAAGATGGACGAAGCCTTCATGACACGCTACGTCAACGACGGATTCTCTGGCGGCGAGAAGAAGCGACTCGAGATGCTGCAGATGGCGCTGCTGAAGCCGGAGATGG
>CAINCM010000250.1 GCA_903847005.1 uncultured Chloroflexota bacterium
AGGCGCCGATCGGCACGATGCCCGCGATCGTGGCGACCCCGAGGATCGGCAGCATGGCGTCGTCTGGGATCGGCGTGGGCAGGAGGTCCCGACCGGCGAGCAGGCGCAGTGCGAAGACGCCGAGCGCCGTGCCGGTGAGGCTGAGTGGCACCGCAGCGAGCGGCGGGATCCCGCCTCCGCGACTGGATCCGGTGCCGCGCTTCGACTCGCCACCGAGACGTGCGGCGAGGATGATGTAGCAGCTGTAGATGATCGGCGATGCGACTCCGAGTACGAGGCCGATCAGCGCCGGCTCGGTGCCGGCCGAGATGCCGCCGACGCCGAGCGCCACGCCCGTGGTCGCGATCCCGAGTGCGACCCAGGGACGCAGGCCAGACGGTGCATGCGCAAAGAAGATGGAGAGAACGGCAACGATCGCCGGGTATGCGTAGGTCATCAGTCCCGCGAGCGACGCGTCGATCCAGATCAGGCTGGCAAAGTATGTGGAGGCGTTCGCCACGAAGAGTGCACCGATCGCGAGCGCGGTGAGCCCGCGCCGCAACGAGAGCGAGCGGAGTGCGGCGCGCCCAGCGGGGAGTGCGAGCACAAACAGCAAGAGGATGAGCGCGGCGAGAAAGTGTCGCCAGGCGAGGAGGTCAAGCCAGTCGAAGCCGGTCGGATAGATCCACTTCGCGAAGAGCGGACCAGATCCGTAGCCGAATGCAGAGACGGCGACGAGGAGGATCCAGGGGAGGCGTGAGCCGCGCATCCGCGTAGGATACGCGAGGAAGAGGGTATGATCCGCGCATGTCTTCCAGCGCGCGACTCAGCCCTGCATCCCCGCTTGCCATCGCACTGGGCATGCTCGCGATCTACATCGTCTGGGGCACCACGTATCTCGCGATCCGTGTGGTGGTCGATCCGTCTGCAGGCAGCGCCATCCCTCCGTTCACCATGGTTGCACTTCGATTCGCGCTCGCCGGCGCGGTGATGCTGGCGATCGTCGCCGTCGTCGCACGGCCGGCGCTGCGCTCGCTGACGCGCGCACAGATTCGCGACCAGGTCGTCGTCGGTCTGGCGTTGAACGTCGGAGGTCTGGGAGTCACCTCGTTCGGCGAGCAGACGATTCCGTCCGGGATCACCGCGCTGTTGATCGCGCTCCTCCCGATCTGGGTGGCCGTCATCGGGCGCGTGGTCTACAAGGATCGCATTGCGCCGCTCACCCTCTTCGGGATCGCGATCGGCATCGTCGGCGTCGCCATCTTGGTGTCGCCGCGCACCGACGGCGCGGGGCTTGATCCGCTCGGACTCGCCTGCATCCTGTTGAGCCCGCTCAGCTGGGGCGGAGGTTCCATCTGGAGTCAACGACGGGCTGCAACGCCGCCCGATCAACGCGTGGCGGTCACGATCCAGATGCTCGCGGGGAGCCTTGGTGGTGCGATCGTGGCCGTGCTGCTCGGCGAGCCGGCCAAGATCCAGCCCGCCAGCATCGGACCTGAGGTTCTCTTCGGACTCTTCTATCTGACGACGGTAGGAAGCCTCTTCGCCTACAACGTCTACACATGGCTCCTGCGCGTTGCGCCGTTTGGACTCGTCTCGACCTACGCATACGTCAATCCAGTCGTTGCGGTGATCGCCGGCAGCCTCATCCTCGCCGAGCCGATCTCGGCGCAGATCGTGCTCGGTGGCGGCATCGTGGTCGCGGGAGTCGCAGTGATGGTGACCGCACGAAGTCGCACGATCAAGGCTGGTGGCACCGCGCACTGAGGCTAGGATGCACGCATGGATCTGGCGAAACGGCGTGCGTTCACGGAGCGGGTGGTGGTGGCCGGTCACGCTGTGGGAGTCACGGTTCAGCCCCACCCGATGGCAGAGAGCACCGCAACCGCCGCACAGGCGGCCGCCGCCCTCGGGGTCGAGGTTGGACAGATCGTCAAGAGCCTTGTCTTCGCCGTCGAGGGCGCGAGCGGGACACGGGGTCTCCTCTGCCTCGTCTCGGGAGCCGATCG
>CAINCM010000251.1 GCA_903847005.1 uncultured Chloroflexota bacterium
AGGCTGCCGATGAGATAGGTGATCGCCGCCGCGGCCGCCCCGATGAGAAGTTGGCGCGCTCCGGAGTAGAGTGCCGATCGCCCGGTGAGGAGGCTGACCGATGCGCCCACCGCGAAGAGGGCGAGGCTCGTCAGGCCGATGCTCACCGCGAGCGCTGTGCCGCCGCCGAGCACGATGAACGGAACCAGCGGCACGAAGGCGCCCACAGCAAAGGCAAGAAACGAGCCGATGGCCGCCCCCCACGGAGAGCCGAGCTCTTCGGGATCTAGGCCCAACTCCTCGCGCACCAGCGTCTCGATCGCGACCTTCGGATCGGCCATCAACTGCTTGGCGATCGCGGTGGCCTCCGCCTCACCGAATCCGCGACCGCGGTAGATCGCCGCGATCTCCCTCTCCTCCTCTTCGGGCATCGCTTCGAGCTCTGCGCGCTCCAGCTCGATCTGGCGCTCGAGGACCTCGGTCTGGCTTCGCATGGAGACGTACTCGCCCGCCGCCATGCTGAACGCTCCGGCAAGGAGGCCGGCCACACCCGCGAGCACCACAAACGATCCGTCGCCACCGCTCGTGGCCCCCGCGATTCCGAGCACCAGCGCCGCGTTGCTGACCAGGCCGTCGGAGACCCCGAAGATCGAGGCGCGCAGCGTGCCATCGCCTCCTGAGCGGTGCCACGGCTCGCGTGCCTGCGTCTCTGCGGCTGCCGTGCGGTGGGCACTCGTCCCCTTGCTGCGCGGGGCCTTGTCCAGTCCCCTCCAGATTTCGGCGTGCTTTGCCTCGTCCTTGGCGATCTCATGAACCTCGGGAACATCACCGTGCGCGCCGTAGACACCCTCTTCGAAACCTTCGAGCGCCTTCACCGCGTCGCTCACCGCGCGCGTGCCGAAGAGACGAGCCAGCAGGGCGATCTGGCGCACCCGCCAACTCGGTCGCGCCGCTGGCGGCACGCGCTCCCCGAGTGAGACGAGCTTCGCCTCCCAGATCGCCGCGTGTCGACGCTCGCTCGCGGCGATCGATGCAAACGCCGCTTTGCGTGTCGGATCACTCTCGATCGCGGCGAGTCTGTCGTAGAGATAGATGGCGTCGCGCTCGAGAGCGAGGCCGGCAAGGCTTGCGGCGCGATCTTTGATCTTCTGCACTGTCCCTCCCTGCGGCACCGCACTGCTCGGTGCGTCTGGGCAATCGTAGCCTGTTGCCTCAGTCGACCTCGAGGACCACCCAGCCTTCGGCATCGACGTGCACGCGGTGCACCGCGAGCGGCACGTCTGCGGGAGGGTCGAGCGGAAGGCCCGTGGACAGGTCGAAGCGGGATAGATGCAACGGACAGGTCACGGTCGGCGTGACCGCGCCCGCAGGGGCGATGAAGCCGCGATCGAGCTCGCAGTACTCGTGGGTGCAGACACCGTCGACCGCGTAGAGTGTGCCGCCGCGGTTGACAACGAGGATCGCCTTGCCGTTTGGCCAGGCGAGGCGTGCTGTCCCGTCGGTGAGTTCCGACGCCGGGAAGAGTCGTTCGTGGCGCACCGCGTGAGGCTACGCGGCGGAGGTGACGGCCGCCGACTGCGCGGCAAACGCGGCGTCGAGTTTGTCTTCGAGCACCTCGCGGAGCCGATCCGCCTCTTCTTCGAGCGGAAGTGCCGCAACCACCGGTTCGAGGTACCCCATGACAATCGTGCGACGCGCTTCGGCTTCGGTGAGTCCGCGCGCGCGAAGGTAGAAGATCTGGTTCTGATCGATTGGACCCACGGAGCTTCCGTGTGCGGCGCGCTCGCAGTCCGGCTGGTCGATCCACAGCGATGGGATCGCCACGCTTCGCGCCGTCTTCGAGAGGAGCATGCCGAACTCGCCGAGATAGGAGTTGGTGCCGCGGCCCGAGCGCGGGATGGTGGTGACACCCTTCACAAAACCGCGCGCCTTTCCTGCGAAGACTCCCTTCGCGAGAAGGTCGCCGACCGTCTTCTCTCCCGCGTGGAGGCTGTAGGTGGTCACGTCGTGCAGCTGCTCGCCGCCGGCGAAGAGGACCTCGACCTGCCGAACCTTCGATCCATCTCCCGCAAGCTGATGGTCGATGCGGCCGCGCACCAGTCGCGCGCCGATCTGTGCGGCTGCAAACTGCAGCTCTGCGTTCGAACCAAAGTCGTGCCGACGCACCGGAATGTAGACAACATCTTCAGGCAGCTCTTGGATCGAGACGAAACGGAGGTTCGCCCCCTTGCCAAG
>CAINCM010000252.1 GCA_903847005.1 uncultured Chloroflexota bacterium
AACCGCTCCAGCACTTCGTGGTCGAAGAAGTGCGCAAACGGGCCGTGGCCGACGTCGTGAAGGAGTCCCGCGACGCGGAGCGTCTCCACCACCAGGCCCTCGCTCGGCACGTCGTCGCCGCTCGCGCGCAACTGCTCTGCGAGCGAACTGTAGAGATGCCGTGCCCAGAGGCCCGCTTCGTGCATGACCCCGAGTCCGTGTGAGAAGCGGCTGTGTTCTGCGGTGGGGAAGACCCAGCGTGCGCTCTGCAGCTGGCTGATGCGGCGCAGGCGTTGCAGCCACGGCGTGTCGAGGAGGTCCTCCTCCGCCGCATCTTCCGCGAGGTAGCCGAGCGCTGCGGCGCCCGCCGGGGTGAGGCGCTTGGTGAGTTCGATGTATCCGTGGATCGGATCGCTGATCAGGTTCACCGCCTTGAAGCGCGCGGTCTCGCCTGTGGCGCCGTTCGATGCGTGGCCCTCCCCGCTGTTCAGGTTGCTCATGCGCGGGTGTAGCGGGCTGCGGCGACAGCGAGTGTGCGCGCCACGTCGTCACGGAGTGCCTGTGGCTTCAGCACCTCGGCCCCATCGCCCCAGCCGAGCACCCACGCGCGCACTTCGAGCAGTCCGGAGACACGCGCGCGCCAGAGGAGCGACCCGTCGGCCTCTCGCTCGCTAGTCTGCGAAGGGTGCCATCGGGTCTCGGCTGCGCGCGCCGCCGCGTCTGGCGTGAAGCGCACGACGATCTCCTCGAGCGGCTGATCCGCGACGATGTCCCACGCGGCGGCCAGCGTGCGTTCGAGCTCCACCTCTGCCGGTCGCGTGAAGGTGGCCGGCGTCATCCGCGGGTTGCTGATGCGGTCCACGCGGAACGTGCGCATGGCGCTGCGCGTCTCGTCGTATCCGATGAGGTACGTGGCGAGCGTCGCCGCAGACGGTTCGATCAGGTACGGATGCACGCGTGCGGTGCGCGTCGTTCCCGGGCTGCTCCACGCAGCGGCGTATTCGAATTCGAGGACACGCCCGTTCACCCAGGCGTTGGCGAGCACACGCAGTCGCGACTGCGCCTCGGGCTGGTTGCGGAGCTCGCTGATCTGCGAAACCGTGCGCTCCACCGCAGAGCGAAGCGGCTCTTCCAGCATGCCACCCAGCTTCATCAGCGCAGCGCCGAGCTCGGGGTCGTATCCGGTGGCGAACTTCGCAAGGAGTCGTGCCGCCAGGACGATCGCGATCGCTTCGTCGCGGCTGAAGCGCAGCGCCGGGAGGAGGCCGCTCTGCAGGACGCCCCAGCGTCCGTGTTCGTTCCAGATCGGCACGTCGACTTCGCGTTCGAGCGCCTTCAGGTCGCGGTAGGCGGTGCGGCGGCTGACGCCGAGCTTCTTCGCCAGATCGTTCGGTCGGATGCCCGCCTCACCGACCGCCTCGACGTATTTCAACGTGCGCAAGAGGCGCGCGGTGCGATCGCTCTTGTTGAAGTCTTCTCCCTGAGCCTGGGTCATGTCCCAGACTGTGCCACACCGCCCGTCTCGGCACCCTCCTGTTCGGCACCAGGCGTGCGGGCGGCCGCCTGCACGAAGGCGCTCCAGACCCGCTCGAGATCGGCGGGAGAACTCTCGGTGCGCTCGGGGTGGCACTGCACGCCGAGGACGAAACGCTCCCCCGGCGCCTCGAGCCCTTCGACAAGGGTGCCGCGCGGCGAATCGGCAAACGCGGAGGCGCGAAGTCCCGCGGCGAGCCGATCGGGCGTCACCGCCTGATGGTGATAGCTGTTCACGGCGAGCGGTGCGCGCACGCCGCCGAGGATCTCGGCGAGTCGCGTCCCCTCCTGCACGTCGAGCGGATGCGTCAACGCGGGAGTCGCCGGATACGCGGCGCCGACCTGGCCCTCGACGTGTTGCAGCAGGCTCCCACCGCGATGCACGTTCAACAGCTGCATTCCACGGCAGATGCCGAAGATGGGGAGTCCGCGTGCATCTGCGGCGGCGATCGCCTCCCACTCCAGCGCGTCGCGCGCGACATCCATCTCGACCGCACCGTCGATCGGCTCGCCGTATCGGTCGGGATGCACATCCGCACCGCCAGAGAGGAGGAGGCCATCCATGCTGGCGAAGGCGGCGGTCCGCTGCGCAGGCGATGCCGTGGCGGAGATGAGGATCGGCAGGCCGCCGGCGCGTCGAATGCCGTCGGCGTAGCGCGCGTTCACCAACGCGATGCGCGCGGGATCGACATCAGCATCGTGATCCGCAACGGTGACGAGGATCAGCGGAGCGCGCACGGCGGCTACGCTCGCGCAGCGGCCGGCGCAGTCGCAGCGAGTCGGGCGAGGGAGGCGAGGAGCCGTGCAACCTCGTCTTCGGTGTTGTACGACATGAGGCCGGTGCGCAGGACGCCGCCCTTCTCGGTCAGACCGAGCGCATCGATCGCGTTCGGTGCGTAGAAGTCGCCGCTCCAGACCTGGATGCCGTCGCCCGCAAGGTGTTCGGCCGCCTGATCGGGCGTGGCGAAGTCCATGGTGAATGAGACGATCGAGGTGCGTTCGCTGAGTCGGTTGCGATCGGTGATCCCGCGCACGTGCACGCCACCGAGCCGATCGAGTCCGTCGAGGAGCGCGCGCACCAGGCCCGTCTCGTAGCGCGTGATCGCCTTCAGGCCCGCGCGAATCTCGCCCCGTCGACCGCTCAACGGCGCTCTGTCCGCCGGGTCGCCGAACTCGCGTCCGATCCAGGCGAGGTGGTCGATCGCCGCCGTGACCCCCGCCATCGCCTCGAACGCCGGCGTTCCCGTCTCCCAGAGATCGTGGGCCGGTCGCACCTTGTATCTCCCGTACCGCTCGAGGAGCGGCAGCTTCCCGTAGAGGAGGCCGGCGTGCGGTCCGTAGAACTTGTACGGCGAACAGAGGAGGAAGTCGGTGTCAAGCGCCTGCACATCGATGGGATAGTGCGGCGCGCTGCAAACGGCATCGAGCACGGTGATCGCGCCGACGGCGTGGGCCGCCTCCACGATCCGCTTCGACGGGTTGATGGTGCCGAGCGCGTTCGACGACATGCCGGCGGCAACGATTTTGGTGCGTGGTCCGAGAAGCGAGGCGTAGTGCTCCATGTCGAGCGTGCCGTCTGCGGGGTCGAGGCGGATCACCTTCAAGACGAGCCCGTGATCCTCTGCGAGGAGTCGCCACGGGCTGTAGTTCGCATCGTGATCGAGTTGGGTGACCACGATCTCGTCCCCAGGCTGCAACCCTCGCGCAAGCGAGCGCGAGAGCTGGAAGTTCAACGTGGACATGTTTGCGCCGAACTTCACGCTCTCCTTCGGCGCGTTGAGCAGGTCCTCTGCGGCGCCATGCGCCGCGCGCTCCACCTCCGCTTGCGCGCGCGACGTGCTGAAGTAGCCGCCGTTGTTGGCGTTGGCACGGAGGAAGAAGTCGGCGTAGGCGTCGATCACCGCCTGCGGCACCTGAGTGCCGGCGGGACCGTCGAGGAAGGCGATCGGTCGACCATCGGGGAGCGTGCTGGCGAGCGACGGGAATCGTGCGCGGATCGCGGCAACGTCGTACGGCTTCATGGATCCTCCTACTCGCTGATCCTAGAGCCCGCGCCTCGCCAACGCGTCACCGCACGCGCAACCAGTGCAATGAGCGCACCGAGCAGGACGGGGAGGAGGAGCGCGCCGACCAGTCCGAGGAGGCCGCCAGGACCGGTGGCGAGACCACCGTTGCGCGCGTCGCCGATCTCGGGGTTCGCCGCCTGGTCGGGCGAGGCGGAGGGGAGCGCGCCCCCTGCGCCGGCAAGTTCGCCGACGAGGCCGACAAGTGCGATTCCGGTGAGGAGCACGCCGCCAAGGAGCGCGCCGAGTGCGAGGAGGCTCGCCGCGAGGGTGCCGCGCGACTCGCTGCCGAGGATGCGGAGTGCCTCGCGGCGGTCGAGGGTGGTGAGCACGAGCGGCTGACCCGAACCTCCGGCGGTGAGCCTGCCGTCGCGGAGGAGGCCGACCACCGTGCCCCGATCGAGCGTGCTGATCTGCTCGAGCGACACCCGTGCGCTCAGTTGAGGCGCGCTCACCGCAAGTTGCGCGACGAGTTCGCCCGTCGCGCGGTCGGAGAACGCGCGCCCCGCCGCGGCCAGTTCCGCCACGCTCCCCTCCCACTGACGTTCGATCACGACGAGGCCATCGGCGAGCGCTGCGGCATCGATCGCAATCGACGCCTCGCGATCTGAGATCGAGAACGACACGCTGCGCACGACGCGCTCGAGTTCTCGCCACGTCTCGCCACTTTCCCGAATGAGCACGCGCTCGCGTCGGTAGACGAGCGGACGGTGGTTCTCATCATCGAACGCCTCTGCGGCGTCGATGCTCCCCTGGACGGCGAGGTATCGCTCGTTGCCGGCGAGGAGCGCCTCGCTCGGCGAGACGGGGGCGAGCCCGGCCATGAGGCGCCCAGCACGCGCGCGCGCGCCGCCGCGTCGACTCGCCCAGACGGCGAGTGCGATCAGCGCGACGCCGAGGAGGAGCTGCGGTCCGCTCACGCGAGCGCTCGTCCCGTTGCCGGATCGATGGATTGCGTTGCGCCGGCGATGCTGGTGAGGATCAGTTGGCCGCCGATCAGCTCGGCGGCGCCAACCACGTCCGTGTGCGCAAGGCGCCACTTCACCTCGCCGTCGGATCGGATCGCCCAGGTCTCGACTTCGCTTTGCACGATGACGTGGTCGAAGCGAGGCGATGCGGCCAGTGCCACCACGGGCGTGCCGGTCTGGTGAAGCCACGCCAGCGCACCGCTCCGTGAACCGAACGCGTAGACGGTGAAGCCGTAGCCGACGACGAAGAGCCCGCCTTCGTCCCAGTGCAGCGCGCGCGGTTCGTCATAGATCATCGATGCGAGCCGCACCGCCCATGCGCCGCCGGGGTGCTCGACGCGCATCTCCATGCGGCAGAGTCGATCGGGGTCAGATCCGCCACCGGCGCCGAGTGCGCCGTGATCCACCAGCGTCGCACCCGCTTCAGAGAGGGCGAAGACCGCGGCGGCCTGGCCGCTGCTCCCCCAGGTGGCACGAACGCGCAGGCCGCCAGGGAAGCTGGTGATCAGGCTGCGAGGCTCGGCGGCACCCGATGGGATTGGCGCGGCGGAGCGGTCACTCATTCCACGATTCTACGCGCGTCGTACGATGAGCCGATGAAGGCGATCCTCTTCGATTGGGACGGGACGCTGATCGATACCGCCGAACACGTCTACCAAGCGAACGTGGAGGTGATCAAGTCGATCGGGCTTCCGCCGCTCAGCCGCGAACTCTACGGCCTCCACTACTCGCCGAACTGGCGCCGCATGTACGCGGCGCTCGGCGTCCCCGAGCACATGGTGGAGGGGGCGGCGGAGATCTGGCACGGGGCGTATCGCGGCCACGAGGCGGAGCTGCTCCCCGGCGCCCGACCGGCGCTCGAGCGGCTCGTCGCGGCGGGGATTCCGATCGGTGTCGTGACCGCGGGAGACCGCAAGGTGGTCTCCGGGCAGCTGAAGCGAACCGGCGTTGCCGACCTCCTTGGCTCGGTTGTCTACGGCGACGACATCAGCGAGCAGAAGCCGCACCCGGAGCCGCTCCGCCGCGGCCTCGCCGCGCTCGGTCACGGCGCAACGCCAGATCAGGCGGCGTATCTCGGCGACACGCTCGACGATATGCGCATGGCCCGCAACGCGGGGCTCCGCGCGATCGGCGTGCAGTCGCCCTTCTTCCACCCCGAGCGTTTTCTCGCTGAGGCCGACGCGCACGAACACGCCGAGTCTGTCGCGGCGTGGGTGGACGCGTATCTGGCGGCGCGGACGCGGTAGACTTGCCGCATCGCGACAGGGGAGCGCCAGAAGGGCGCTGAGAAACGGGAGAACCCGTGACCCTCCGAACCAGATCCGGGTCATGCCGGCGAAGGGAGACGCAGGAGCCCTGTGCGATAGAGAGTGAGGGCATCTGCGCGCACTGATCCTTGCCGGTGGCGATCAACCGAACCGAGCGGCGCTCGATCGCGCCTGGCCGGGATGGTCTGACGCCGATCTCGTGATCGGCGTCGACGGCGGCGCACGCGCCGCAGCTGCACTCGGACTCGCGCTCGATCTGATCGTCGGCGACTTCGACACGCTCCGCGCCGACGAGGTGGACGCACTCGAAGCGCAGGGGGTTCGCGTGCTGCGCTCGCCGCACGACAAGGATGCGACGGATACGGAGCTTGCACTCATCGCCGCGTGCGATGCGGGCGCGGTGCGCGCCGAGATCCTCGGCGCGCTCGGCGCGAGCGGCGGCCGAAGCGATCACTCGCTCGGCACCATCGCCCTGCTCGCACACCCGCGTGCGCGTGCGATCGACTGCTCGCTACTCGATGCCACGTCTCGAACTCGACTGCTGACGGCGCCGGCTCGCTTCGCCTCCGATTGCGCCGCTGGCGCGGTGCTCTCGCTGATCCCGTGGGGGGGCGGCGCGCTCGTCAGCACGGAACGACTGCGCTGGCCGCTGCAGCGCGAACGACTGCACGAAGGGAGCACGCGCGGACTCTCCAACGAGAGCCTTGGCGCGCCGTTCATCGAGGTGCATGAAGGGGCGCTGCTGGTCAGCGAGGGACCAGACCCTCGCGCCTGACGAGCGGGCTCAACTCAATAAAGGGAAAGGAGAGAGGCATGTCGACACGGTGGAGCCTGTTGGATCTGGTGGCGCTCTCGGTGATCGGGATCAGCTGCGGCGCACTCTTCGCCGGGTGGAACCTGCTCTGGGGGGCGCTGACGCCGCTCTTCGCGCTCGTGCTGCCGCTGCAGTATCTGCTCTTGGCTGGGACGTGGGTGATCGCAGGGCCGCTCGCGGGCCTGGTCATCAAGCGACGCGGCGCCGCACTCTTCGGCGAACTGATCGCCGCGTCCGTCTCCTTCTTGCTCGCGAGCCAGTGGTCCATCGATGCGCTCTTCTCCGGCGCGGCGCAAGGGCTCGGTGCCGAGCTCGTTTTCATGCTCTTCGGATATCGCGTCTGGGGCTGGCCGGTCCTCCTTGTTGCCGGCGCCGCATCTGGCGTCGGCATGGCGCTCCACGATCTGCCGCTCTACTTCGCCGGAGTGGAGGCGAGCTACGCCGCACTGCTGGCGGCGGCGATGGTTGCGAGCAGCACGATCCTCGGCGGCGGTGGCGCCTTGGCGTTGCATCGTGCGCTGCGACGAAGCGGTGCGCTCGACGCGATCGGTGCCTGACTCGCCGAACGCACCTTCAGTGTCGGCGCCTGCCGTTTCGGCGCCGGTCGTGCGGGGACCGCTGCCGGAGATCGAGATCGCCGATCTCGTGTGGCATCCGGCTGGCGCCGCCGCGCCGACGCTCGACCTGCGCGGGTTCTCGTTGCACGTGCGGGGCGGTGAGACGCTGCTGATCAGCGGCGCCTCCGGCGCCGGAAAGAGCACGCTCGCAGCGGCGTGTGCCGGTCTTCTCGGCACACTCTTGCCCGGCGAACTTCAGGGGACGCTTCGCGTGGGCGGCGTCGATCTCGTCGCTGCGGCGGCCGCGCGAGAGCCTGGCCCGCCGGCAACGCTGCTCGAGCAGATCGGCGTCGCCTTGGCCGGGCCGGCGCCGCGTCACGCCCTCCCGCGACTCGCCGATGATCTGGCACTCCCGCTGGAGAGTCGCGGCGTGCCTGCCGCGCACATCCGCACCAAGGTGCGGGCCGCGACTGCCGCCGTCGGACTTCTCGATGAAGCGTTGGAGCGCGACGTCGCACGCTTGAGCGGAGGGGAGCGAGCGCTGGCGGCGACAGCGACGGCCCTGATCTCTGACCCCAGGCTGCTCATCGCGGACGAACCGCTCGCCGGTCTCGACGAGGTGCGCGCGGCCGCAGCTGCCACGCAGATCGCAACGCTCAACGCAACGCGCGTGCTCGTTGCCCACGAGCCCGGGCTCTTTGCGTTCGCGACGCAGAGGATTCACCTTACAGGCGGGCGCGTGGTTCCCGAACCGGCCGCGCCACACGGCGGCTTCGTCGGCGAAAAAAGCACATCGGCCCACCCGTCGCCGTCGCCTGCAGAGCCAGACGCTGCGAGCAACGACGTCGTGTTGCAGCTCTTCGCCGCCTCGAGTCACGAGCGTCC
>CAINCM010000253.1 GCA_903847005.1 uncultured Chloroflexota bacterium
CATGGAGGCGCAACGCCAGGCGGCGGAACAGATTGCGGAGAGGGTGCGTCGTGCGTTGACGCGCGATGCAACGGGGAGCCTCCCCCCGCTCCCCTTTCCGCTTCAACCGAACCTCACGCCGCGGCGCCTTCCTGGCCTTGAACCAGTCGACCTGAATCCTCCGATCAAAGGCACGCCGCGCGTTGCGGCGGTCACCGCACTGCTCGTCCCGCCTGTTGCGCTGGGAAGCTGCGGGGTGGGTGGGGGCGGGGCAAGCGTAGAGCCTCACCCGTTCGACTGTCAGGTGCTCTTGATCAAGCGCGCACAAGGGGGAACTCACGGCGGACAACTCGCTCTCCCCGGTGGAAAGATGGAACCGGGCGAGACACCGCAGCAGACCGCGATCCGCGAACTCCACGAGGAGCTCGGCTTCGACGCCGACGATCCACAGCACGGCGTCACTATCGTCGGAACGCTCGATCCCGCCTACATCCCCGCGAGCAACTTCCTCATCCACATTGTGGTGGCGGTTGCACCTGAGAGACCGGCGTTGAACCCGGACCCGACGGAGGTGGCAGGGATTGTGGGTGCCGAGCTCGGCATCTTCGACCCGCGGCTCCCCGTGCACGACGTCGATGGCGACCAGAACGGTGTGCCGCTCCGGTATGGCGCCTTTGTGGTGCCCGGCGAACTGCGAGTCTGGGGGCTTACCGCTCGCCTGTTGTGCGAACTCGCGGGCCGGGTGGCGGAGGGATCGGCGCGCTGAAGCCTTGCGGGAGCTGGCCCTGGTCGGCGAGCCTGCGAATCACGAATCCGTAGTACTCCTCTACCGCCTGTCCGACGCGCTCCCAGGTGAAAAGTTGCGCGCGCTCTTCGCCTGCACGCGAGAGTTTCGCGCGCAGCTGCGGGTCGTCGATGAGGCGGCGCATCGAAGCGGCGAGGGCATCTGCATTCCCCGGCTCCACCAATAGGCCGTCACGATCGCGTCGCACGACGCCGCGATACCCGTGGATGTCCGAGCAGATGATCGGTGCGCCGGCCGACATCGCCTCCAAGAGCACGATGCCGAACGACTCGCGTCCCGTTGCGGGCGACACGTAGATGTCCGCGGTCTTGAAGAGCTGCGCCTTCTGCCCCTCTGGGACGCGACCCAGGAACTCGACGTCCTCTAGCTGCCGTGTCAGCACATAGCGACGCGCTTCGCGCTCACCGGGCCCGGTGCCGACGAGGAGGAGTCGCGCGCGCACTCCGTCGCGCTGCAGCTTGCGGAATGCTCGCAACAGATGGATGAGCCCCTTTCTCGGCTCCATCCGCCCGACGAAGAGGATGTTGGGGACGCCGTCGCGGTAGCGGGCGATCGGCACCGCGCGCTGATAGCGTCCCGGCTCCACGCCGTTGGGCACGATCTTGTACTCACCGGGGAAGTAGCGGCTGATGAAGTGTCGCGCAGCGGGGCTGACGGCGATCCTGCCGTGCAGCTTCCCCGCATAGTGTCCGAGCATCCGCTTTCCGAATTCGTAGCTGATCGAAAGGCCGCCGAACGCATGGAATGTGCCGATGTTCACCGACGTCGAAAGCGTAAGCGTCACCAGGCTCAGGAAGGGGACGAACGGCTCGTGGTAGTGCAGCACGTCGAATCGTTCGCGCTCCAAGATCGCGCGCATCTGCGCAAGGTACGTTGGGCTGAGCGTGATCGTCCCCATGGACCCGTTGAATGGAACGCTGAATCCCTTTCCGACACGAATGATGTCTCCTTCGCTCGCCTTCTGAAGTCCGTGGCTGCTGGTGATGATGCGCACGTCGTGCCCGCGTGCACGCAAGACTCGATACAGCGAACCAACATGGTCGTTGACACCGCCTGGCATCGGGTATGCGTAGGGAGTGACAATCCCGATCTTCATCGCTCTTCCTCTTCGTGGTATCGAGCCGGCCGACGACGACTCCCCGGGTACCCGAGGTCGCGACCGCGCCGCTCTCCGCCGAGCGTCCAGATGGGTCGCGTGACGCCGGCGATGTCTTGGCCGAGCCCGATCAGGTTGCGCAGCAGCTGGCGGCCGAAGATGCCCGGGCTCTCCGTCAGCGTATGGTCGCTTCCTGCGCCGACGCTCACGGTGCGTTCGAGGATCGCGGTGCGAAGCGCCTCTGGGCTCGTTCCTTCAAAGTTCGTCCAGACGCGACCGATGGCACTCAGCACATGAGCGTCCGAGTTGCCGAGCGTGGCGAGCCCGAGCTCGGCGGCGAGGCGCGCGACACGACGACGGGGGAGTGTGCCGAAGATCGTCGGGTTGTAGGTCTCGATGCCGTCTGGGCGACTTCCTGGATCGCGATCTGCCGCGACGGCGCGGATCGTCCCTTCCTGCGTGCAGAGCGGGTGCGGGAAGAGAGGGTGGGCGAGGATCGCCAGCCCCCCTTGCTCATGAATCTCCGCGATCGTGCGCCGCAGCGACCGCAGTGGTCGGACTCGCTCCTGCAGGAAGAGGCCGAGCAGGTGGCCCTGCAGGGTGGAGATCTCTTCGCCAACGATCACCTGAACGTGCAGCCCGCTCCTCCGCGCCATCTGTTGCGCCGCCTGCGCCGCATCGATGCGGTCGTGATCCGTGATGGCGATCAGATCGAGCCCAACCTCTTCCGCACGAGCCAGGACCTGGGCGACCGATGCCGTCCCGTCCGAGGCCATGGTGTGAATGTGCAGGTCGGCACGCGACGCGTTCTGGCTCATGTCTTCAGATCGTCCCAGATCGGGTAGAAGAGCGTCCACCACTGCTCTGGCGCCTTGACGATGAGCTCTTCGAATGCTGCCGCGATCCCAGCGAGTGTGGCACGCGTGCGCGCCATTCGATCGCCGTCCACTGGAATCTGAACGCCGCGGATGTAGCCGGTGTACGCGCCGCGAGGTTCGCGGATAACGGCCGCAACATAGAGTCTCGCGCCAGACTCCACGGCGAGGAGTGCGGGCCCGATGGGAAGCCGAGCGGAATGTCCGAAGAGACGCACCGCGACACCCGCTCCGACGATGTTGCGATCTCCGACCATGCCCACGATCCCGCCTGACGCAAGCTCGTCGCTCATCACCTCTGCGGCACCCTTGGCCGGGATGATGCGCAGCCCGAGACCGGCGCCGCGCACGCGCAGCATCCACGCCTGCAGCACCGGGTTTGCGATCTCTTCCATCGGAGCAACGGGCGTGCGACCAGAACGGTCCGCGAGAATGCTTCCGGGGAGTTCGATTGCACCGAAATGCGCGGCCAGGAATATTGCGGCGCCTGCGGCCGGCGCAAACGCAGCGTCGACCGCACGCTCGTCTTCCAGCGTGACACGCCGTGCAATGATCGATCGCGCGTGCCGCGGCGCGCGCGCACTCTCGATGTAGAAGCGCACGTGGTGCTCGAACAGGCCGGCCACGCCGCGCGTGATCGCCTCTGCAGATGGCGCGATGCCGTCGCGAAACTCATAGACGCGCGCCAGGTTGGCCGCGCCTTGACGCGCGCGCGCACCTTGCACCTTGGGTCCGATCACTCCCCAGGCGCGTGCCAACAGGAGAAGCAGGTTCTCCGGAAGATACGAGAGAAACGTGAGCCCGGCGATGGCCGCGCGGCCGATGAGTTGCGCTTTGAGTGCGTGGAGTGTGCCTCGCATCACTGGGCTGTCGCTCCGCGCTCACGCTGCGTCGACATCTGCACGGCAAGCGTTTCGAGTCGCCGCTGCTCCCGTGCGTTCGGCCAGAGTGGCTTGAAGCAGTTCCATTGCGTGGGTTCGCTGCTGATCAGTCGTTCCATTTGTTCCGCGGTTTCTTGCGTCGCGGCGAGTTGTGCGGCGGGAGACCCGTTGCCTGCGCTGATCGGTGTGCCGAAGAG
>CAINCM010000254.1 GCA_903847005.1 uncultured Chloroflexota bacterium
CGCTCTCCGGCTTCGCGATGACGCACGTCGGTCGCGACATCAGCAAGCCGTAAGGTTCACCTCGGCGCAGGGCGCCGAATACGCACCGGGGGAGTCGTAGGGAAACCTGCGGCTCCCCCACATCCTTCGGGTCACGTTCACCAGGCCACAGGCAGAAGGGGGAGCGGTGGAGCAAGAGGCACGGGCACTCGCGCAGGCGGTCGCCGCGGACGAAGCTCGACGCGCCTCACGCTGGCAGCTCCGCTTCCGACTCGGCTGGGGATTTCTCATTGCGCTCCTGGCGGCGTTCATGGTCGTCTCGCTCAACGTCGAGATCGACTTCATCGGTCGGGCCACTCCGTTCATCATCGAAGGCATCTGGCTCACCCTGATCGTCTCTGCCGCGTCGATTGTTGTGGCAACTCTGCTCGCCGCTCTCGGTGCGCTCGGACGACTGTCGTCGAATGCCATCGTCAACGCGATCGCTTCGTTCTACGTGAGCTTCTTCCGCGGCACCCCGCTCCTCCTGCAGCTGCTCGTCTGGTACCTTGCGCTGCCGCAGGTTGGGATCATCCTCGATCCGATCTTCTGCGCCATCGGCGCGCTCGGCATGAACTACGGCGCCTACATGACGGAGATCTTCCGCGCCGGCATCCAGGCGGTGCCGCTGGGCCAGCGTGAAGCGGCGGCGGCACTCGGCATGTCGTCACGCACCGCCTTCCTGCGCATCGTTGCGCCGCAGGCCTTCCGCATCATCGTGCCCGCCATCGGCAACGACTTCGTCGCCATGTTGAAGGACTCCGCCCTCGCCTCCACGGTCGCGCTGCAGGAGATCGTCTGGCGCGCACGCAACGTTGGCCAGAAGGAGTTCAAGACGCTGCAGACCTTCATGATCGCCGCCATGATCTACTGGGCGCTCACGATCATCTTCAGCACCTTCCAGAACCGCATCGAGAAGCGACTCGCCGCGGGCGATCGCAACAAGGAGAGCAAGGGATGAGCGGCAACCTGAAGCCCGAGCGCACGTACGTCCACCAGCTGCATCCCGCCGAGAAGCCGGGCGTGCTGGTGAAGGCGGGCGCCGAGCCGGTGCTCAAGGCCACGAAGATCGCCAAGTGGTTCGGCGAGAACCACGTGCTTCGCGGCGCCTCGATCACCGTCTGGCCGGGGGAGACGGTCTGCATCTTGGGTCGCTCCGGATCCGGGAAGAGCACCTTCCTGCGCAGCCTCAACTTCCTCGAGGACCCAACGGATGGCCTGGTGGAGATCGACGGCGTCTCCGTCACCGCCGACCCGTTCCGCAAAGAGGGGAGCGAACGCCAGGCTCGCATCCGCGACCTGCGTCTGCGCGCAGGGATGGTCTTCCAGGAGTTCAACCTTTTTCCTCACTTGAGCGTCATTGAGAACTGCGTGGAGGCGCCCGTGCACGTGAAGGGGATGGACCGGAAGGAGGCGGAGGCGATCGCCGAGAAGTACCTTGCGAAGGTCGGGCTGAGCGAGAAGCGCGACGAATACCCCTCGCGACTCTCCGGTGGCCAGCGACAGCGCGTCGCGATCGCGCGCGCACTCACCATGCAGCCGAAGGTGCTTCTCTTCGACGAGCCGACGAGCGCGCTCGACCCGACGCTCGTCGGCGAGGTGCTGAAGGTGATGGCGGACCTTGCGCACGAAGGCCGCACCATGATCGTGGTGACGCACGAGATGGATTTCGCGCACGAGGCGGCGGATCGCGTCTACTACATGGACCAGGGCGAATTCGCCGAGGTGGGACCACCGGAGCAGGTGATTGATGCGCCACAGGA
>CAINCM010000255.1 GCA_903847005.1 uncultured Chloroflexota bacterium
GAGGTGCTTGCCGTCGATCGACTCAATCTTGAGATCCGCGACGGAGAGTTCATGGTCCTTGTCGGTCCTTCTGGGTGCGGAAAGACCACCTCGCTTCGGATGATCGCGGGACTCGAAGATATCACCGAAGGGACGCTGAAGATCGGAGATTCGATCGTCAACGACAAGGCACCCAAAGATCGAGATATCGCGATGGTCTTCCAAAGCTACGCGTTGTACCCGCACATGACTGTGAAAGAGAACCTCGCCTTCGGTCTCAAGCTGCGGAAGATCCCGAAGGACGAGATCGAGCGACGCGTCCAAGAGGCGGCAGCCATGCTCGACCTGGCCAAACTCCTCGCGCGCAGGCCGAAGGAGCTCTCCGGCGGACAACGGCAGCGCGTCGCGCTCGGGCGCGCCATCGTCCGCGAACCCGCAGTGTTCCTGATGGATGAGCCGCTGAGCAACCTCGACGCGAAACTACGCGTCCAGACCCGTGCGCAGATCCTGCGCCTCCATGCTCGACTCAAGACCACCGTCGTCTACGTGACCCATGACCAGATCGAGGCGATGACGATGGGGACGCGGATCGCGGTGATGAACGAGGGGGTCCTCCAGCAGGTGGGAACGCCCCACGAGCTCTACGACCTGCCCGTGAACCGCTTCGTTGCCAGTTTCATCGGCTCTCCCGCCATGAACCTCGTCGAGGCCACGGTCGAGGGGAAGGTGTTGACCGCCGGCGAGATCACCCTCACGTTGAACGACAAGCGGCATGCGCTGCTGGGCGATCGTCGAACGGTCGTCATCGGCTTCCGCCCTGAGCATCTGCAGATCGCCAAAGGCTCGGTCGACGGAGCCACGTTCCAACTTGAGGCCGATGTCGTGGAGTATCTCGGTTCGCAGGAACTGCTCCACTGCTCGACCAAGGTCGGCGACGTCGTCGCACTGGTGGACTCCGAGCATGCGACGAAACGAGGAGCCAAGGTCGATCTTTCGCTGCCGATCGAGAAGCTGCATATCTTCGATGCCACGAGTGGCGCGGCAATCCGCTGAACGACTTCGGATCCGATGAACTAGGCAGGCGATTGACTCGCCTGCTGACGACGGGCGCCGTCGCTGAGCGCCGCGTCGAGTCCGAGATCGTCATGGGCGTTGCAGCGCTGGAGTTCCGGCGCGATGAGTTTGTTCGGCCAGACGGAAGCAGACACTCCCGACTCGCCGTCGGTCATCCGGGCGCGGTGGCCATCCTCGCCGTCGATGTGGCCAAGGAGTCGGACACGACACGCCTCTCTGACATCATCCTCGTCCGCCAGTTCCGTGCGGCAACAGGGCGCCCGCTCCTCGAAGTTCCTGCCGGCACCATTGACATCGTCAACGGCCAGAGAGAAGAGGCGAGCAGCGCAGCTGCGCGTGAGCTCGAGGAGGAGACCGGACTCACGGCGTCAGGCTGGCGGCATCTTCGATCGTTCTTTACCGCACCCGGCTTCACCGATGAGTGGATGGAGCTGCACCTTGCACTCGGACTGCACGCGGCCGGTGAGGGGCGTCGGATGCCGGACGGCGACGAGGATCTCGAGGTGGTCCGCCTCACGATTGCGGAGGCCGCGGAGGGAGTTCGGCGAGGAGCCATCGTCGACGCCAAGAGCCTGATTGCGATCGGTCTGGCGGAAGCACTCGCCTCAGGGGAGCGCCCATAGGGGCCTCTGTGCGGGCTGACTCCTCCACGAGGGATTCGTGCTCAAAACGACGATATCCGCACCCAAAAGCCCGTTTTCCTGCTAATATCGCCCCCTAGCAGGTCTGCGGTGCGGATTCCGCAGAAAAGGGTGGACTTCATGGCAATCGAACCGCTGAAAATGCTCGCTCCAACCAGCGCGGCCGTCGCCCATCGCGACTCGCCGCCGGTCGGCCCCACGGTGCAGATCGACCCCGCTCGCGTTGCGGCGCTGACCGCGGCGGAGTCGGCGCGACTCGACGCCCGCACGCAGGGTTCCGCCGCCGCCTTTGCCCGAGCGGAGAAGACGCTCGTCGGCGGCGTCTCATCCAGCTACCAGCGCCGCGCGCCGTACCCCATCTACCTCGAGCGTGGGCTGGGTCAGTACGTCTGGGACGTTGACGGACACCAGTACCTCGACGTCCACAACGGCATCGGCAGCATGGTGCAGGGACACGCGCATCCGGTCATCACCGAAGCGGTGGAACGACGCATGCGACTCGGCACGCACTTCGCCGCGCCGACGGAGGACGCCTACGTCGTTGCAGAGCACCTCGCCGCGCGATGGAAACTCCCTCGATGGCGCTTCCTCAACTCCGGCTCAGAGGCGACGATGGATGCGATCCGCATCGCGCGCGCACTCACCGGACGCGATGGCGTGATGAAGATCTTCGGCAGCTACCACGGCCACCACGACTACGTGATGGTCGACATCGGACTCAACGTATACGACATGGGCGACCGAGAGAACTACCCTTCGATTCCATACGGCAAGGGGATCCCAGACGCGGTCACACAGATGACCGTTGCGGTGCCGTTCAACGATGCGCCGGCGCTCGAGCGCCGACTCGAGCGCCTCCAGGCGGAGGGGAGGCTCCCCGCATGCCTCATCATGGAGGCGGCGCTGATGAACTGCGGCGTGATCCTTCCAGAGCCGGGCTACCTTGCCGAAGTCCGACGCATCACCAAGAAGTACGGCGTGGTCTGGATCGTGGACGAGGTGAAGACGGGGCTCACCGTTGCCGCGGGCGGCGCGACCGAGCTCTTCGGCATCTCACCCGACATGGTCTGTCTCGCCAAGGCGCTCGGCGCCGGCCTCCCGACCGGTGCCATCGGTGCAACCGACGACGCGTGGGCGCCCGTCCTCTCCGGAGAGGTCTACATGGTCGGCACCTTCAACGGAAATCCGCTCGTCATGGCGGCGGCGCGCGCGAACCTCGAACGCGTCATGACGCCAGATGCCTATGCCCATCTCGGGCGCATCAATGCGCGCCTCCTCGACGGATCGCAGGGGATCATCGATCGCTACCGACTTGCCGCATACCCGGTCGGCATCGAATCCAAGGGTGTGATCACCTTCGCCTCCACCAAGGTGGTCGACTACGAGAGCTACAAGTCAGCGCAGCAGAAGGAGCTGATCGATCTGCTCTGGCTGTGGAACATGAACCGCGGCATCTTCGGCACGCCCGGACGCGACGAAGAGTGGACGCTCTCGATCAGCATGAACGACGCAGACGTGGACCACTACCTCGGCGTCTTCGAAGAGTTTGCGAGCGAGCTCACCCGCTGATTTGCTGATCGGACAAACCGCCGCTTCGCTGGCGGAGGATGCGCAGCAGAGCATCCCGCTCGGTGAGCGTGAATCGACGGAGACGCGCTGCATCCACGGCGGGAATCCCGCTCTTCGGATCGCCGAGGCGTGCCACGAGCTGATCCGCCACGGCGAGCATCCCGGCCGGATCTCCCCAGAGGCCGAACGATGCGGCACGGAACCAATCGCGCGCAAACGTCACGTCCGTCGAGCCGAGCGCCTGAAGCGCATCCACAAGCAGCGGTTGATACGGTGCCAGCAGTTCGCGCTGCCACGGCCAGGCGAACCCGGCCGCGGCGGCGAGCGTGCGCTTCACGCTGCCGTGTCCCGTCGGCGTCAGGATCTTCTCCCACGCCGCGCGCTTCGCTGAGACCGTCGGCTCGGCAGCGGCGGCACTGAGCAGCGCGCGCTCTCCGCGATCGCTCGGGTCGCGCTCAGCTTCCGCTCGCAACCGCGCGCGGCTCTGCGGCAACCCAAGGGAGGCGCCGCGCACCAGGAGTGCCCAGCGATGATCCTGATCGATCTCAACTCCGTCGATCGGCGTCTCGCCCGCAGCGACCTGCCAGCTCTTCTCGACGTCGCGCGGAGTGACGGAGGCGAGCACCATGATGCGCGACCAGACGATGCGCGTCCCTTCGTCCCCGCCGCGGGCGATGCGTGCGCGGGCCGCCTCGACGATGCGGCTCCCCCAGGCTTCGCGTTCGCCGTCGGGGAGGTAGCGCAGCAGGAGCGAGCCGATCGTGGACTCCAAGATCTGTTGCACGATCGACGCATCTGGCTCTTCTGGGAGCCGGGTCGCGAGGAGTGCGGCGTA
>CAINCM010000256.1 GCA_903847005.1 uncultured Chloroflexota bacterium
GCTGGCTGAGGTACTCCGACCAGAACTCCGCCACGTGCGTTCGATAGACATAGGTCTTGAAGGGCACCACCTCGACCAGCCCGGTGCGGGTGCGCAGGACGCGGATCGTCTTTGGCGGGGTGATGAGCGAGTCCCAGCCCGTGCACGAGACGGGGCTCTCGTCGGCACGCACCGGGGTGGGCGCCGCAACCGGAGTAAGGAGGACGACTGCGAGCAACAGTGCGCTGAGCAGTCTCCGTCGCCGCTGCACGCGGTGAGTCACGCTTCTCATCTCACTATCGTAGCGGTCGCGCGCCGATGTGGCTGACGCGCGAGTGGCGCTAGCTTGCGCTCTCTGGCCCACCCTCCGCATCGAGAATCCTCAACGCGAGCGAAAGCGCAAGACGCAGATCCGGCTCGCGCAGGTCCCAACCGGTGATCTCTTCGATGCGCTTGACACGATACGCGGTGGTGTTGCGGTGCACGCCGAGCGAGCTGCTCGCCTCTGCCGCACCGGGCGCGTCCAGGATCGCGCGCAGGGTTGCAATGCGTTGCTTGCGCGCCGCAGGTGTGCCGCTGAGCAACGGCTCCAGGAGTGCCAGCGCCTGGCGGCGGCCATCTGGGATGGCGGTGACGGCGCCAAGGAGTCGATGCGCGGGGAGGAGATCGGCACGCACCACCTGTGCGCCACCGCCGCTGCTGCGGCCGCCAACGCGACGCTCCAACGCCTCGAGTGCGGCGCGCGCCTCTGCCTCCGCCGCGGGACGCGCCGCTGGATCTGCGAACGGCTTGGAGACGGCGACGGGTCGGTTCAGTCGCTTGGAAACCTTCTTGGCGATCTCCTGCGCGCCGGGATCCGCCGCATCGGCCACGGCAATGATGCGAACCTCGAGTGACTCGTTGCTGCCGCGCAACATGAAGCGGCGCGGGCCGGCGAGGAGTCGCAGTTCGCGGCGCAGCGCCGGGACGTCGGCCTCGTGCGGCCGCGGTTGGCGCGCCGCAATCGCCACCCAGGGCGGCCCCTCCACGGGGAGCGTGCGCGTCTCGCCGCGCCCCGCGTTGGCGGGGAGCTCCGCCGCCACGCGCACGATCTCGAGCGCCAAGAGCGGCGCCACGCGTTCACAGGCGATGCGATCACGTTCCGCTACCGGCTCATCGCCGAGCAGCACAATGGATCCGGGTCGCTCGTCGCCATCGTCGCTGAGCGGCGACTCCTCATCCTCGGCGCGTTCACCGTCGCCGTGTCGCTCCGTGTCGGGCGCACCCGGAACGGCCGGCAGCGGAATGCGTTGGCCGTCGGCGCGATGCTTCCCCAGGTAGCGCGAGACCGCCTTCGCCGCCGCCGCGCTTCCTGGAAGTCCGGCGGGCGCAACCACCGCGAGCGACGTGCCGCCGCGCGCCTCCAACGCCACGGCGCGGCCGATGAACGCAGCAAGCGCGCCGACGAGTGCGTCCAGGCCCTGGCCGTCGAGTGCGAGCGCAGCGATCTGCCGCTCGAGCGCAACCGCCTGTCGCTCCAACTCGGCGCGTCGATTCACTACCGCGCCGATGAGGCTTCGCTCGAGCTGCGACGGCTCCGCGTCGCGGACCAATATCGTTGGCAGTCTGGTCAGCGCCGCCGCCGCGACGAGATGCCGCAGCGCCGCCTCCTCTTCGCTGTTCGGCTCGCGGCTCGCGAGCGCCAAGATGCCGGTTGCATTGTTGTTGGCGAGGTACTCCACCATCTCGCGACGCGACGTCTCGTCCGGCGCGACCGCGCGGAGCGTGACAAGCGGGATCAGCGCGAGGTCGCCGGCGTCCATGCCGTCGAACGCGGGGAGTCGCGTGCGCAACAGCCGCACCCAGGTCACGGTGCGCGCCATCGCTTCGGCGCGCGCGTCCACAAGCGACTCCGCCGTCGGGAGGAGCGTCTGGACGAGTTCGCGCAGCGAGGCCATCAGGCGGATACTGTACGAGCCGCGTCGCGAGTTGCCCCGAGCGTTTCCGCGATCCGCGCAAGCAGCGGTGCCGCCTGCTCCGCACGCGCGCCGCGCTCCAGCAGCAGCGCCGCATCCGCCTCCGCCCGTCCCGGTTGGATGCGGATCCAGAGTCGCGCCCGCGGTCGACGCAGCGTGAGGGTGAGGCCGACCATGATCAGCGCCGCGGCGAGCCAGACGATCCCAGAGGCAGGGTCGCGCCGCGCGATGATGCCCGTGTAGGAGCTCACGCCTTGCAACTCCACCGTGAAGTTGGCGTTCGGCGCGCTTGCCACCTCGCCTGGTGCCAGCACCGACGCGAAGAGCGTGCGGACCTCGTTGCTTCCGGGCGCAACAGGTTCGCTCGCCACCACGAGGACTGCCGCCGCGCCAGCTGGGTCTCGTTGCAGCAGTAGTTCGAGCCCGGCGCTGCTTCCCGGGATCGGAAGCGTGGCGTACGGGGCTCCCTCCACGGTGGTGGTGAGCGGCGACTCGCCCGACCAGAGCAGGTCGCCGGCAACGGAGCGCACCTCCAGCTTCACCGACGGGCCGAAGAAGTTCTGATGGAAGCTCCACCCGTCGTAGGTGAGCGGATCGTTGACGCGAATCACCTTCTCCGCAACCTGTGCCCCGTCTCTATAGATGGCAAGTTCCGTGGTGAAGTCGGCAAATGCGCCACTCTCGGTCCGCGGCGCACTGAAGGCGCGGTTCTCCACCACCAGTCCGCCCGCGCTGCCGATCTTGCCGACCGGAAGCGCCTCTCCGTTGGTGAGCAGGATCCCTTGCGTGTACCCCAGCACACCGGAGAGTGCCGCTCCGGCAATCAGAAGGACGAGGCCCGCGTGCATCACCAGCGTGAATCGGTACGAACGTCTGAAGCGATCCCCGTGCACGATCGTCCC
>CAINCM010000257.1 GCA_903847005.1 uncultured Chloroflexota bacterium
AGACGCGTCTGCAAGAGGCCGATCTCAGGGGGCGTGATGCCGCTCGGTGCCGTCGCCTCGAGGCCGGCCCTGATGAGTCGAGCGGCGAATGCACCGGCCTCGCCTGGTCGACCGGTGCCATTCAGCACCCAGATCTTCGCCGCCTCGCGTTCGACAGACTGCTCTTCCACTTCGTCTGGCGTCGGTTCGGCGGCGAAGGCCGCGAGGATCGCTCGTCGGATCTTCTCCACATCGGGGACGATGATGTAGCCGCGCTCGTCTGCGCCCACCGTCTGGTAGACCGGCGGCGCGAAGACCAGGCTCTTGAGGTTGCTCGCGTCGACGCGTCCGAGGAGTTCGAGCAAGCGAGGTAGATCTTCCTGGGGGAAGTCGCTCTTGATGGCCTCCTGCAACGTGGCTGCAAGTGCCGGAAGGTTGGCCGCAACCGCCTGCACGTCGGTTTGCGCGCGAACCGCGGCGATCATCTGCTGCTGCCGCTCGGCGCGGCCGAAATCGGAACTGCCGTGTCGAGAGCGCGCGAAGATCAGCGCCTCCTGTCCGTTCATGGTCTCCACACCGACTGGCATGCGCACACGACGGAGATAGCCGGCTCCTGCCGGATAGGTCTCGTCGACGATGGGGTTCTTTGTGACGATGCGGACACCTCCGAGCGTGTCCACGATCTGCTTGAAACCGCTGAAGTTGACCATGACCGAGTAGTCGATCTGGATTCCGTAGAGTTCACCGAGCAGTGCGCGCAGTGCAGCTGCTGGACCATCGGGGAACACATCGGGGTTGGCCTTGGCGGAACTGTAGTAGGAGTTGATCTTGTTGTTGTAGGTTGCGCCGTAGAGGACCTGCGCGTTCGCGGGGACTGGAACGTCCACCGTGTCTCGGGGAATGCTGAACATGCTGACGGAGCCTTTGACAGGGTCGACGCTTGCGACGATCAGCGTGTCGGTGTTGAAGCTGCTCTCGCCCGGCCGCTGGTCGACACCGATCAGCAAGACGTTCAGACGTTCGGTGCCATCCCAGCGTGGCGCGCTTGTGCCGCCCAAATCACCGTCTGCGCCGGTTGCGCCGAAGATGCCTCCGACGAGAGCGGAAGCGGTCGACACGTAGCTGCCGGCGAGTAGGTGGATGGAGAGGCCAACCGCGAGGGTGCAGGCGAGGGCAACCGATGAGAGAAGGGTTGGACGAATGCCGCTTCCACGTGTGAGACCGTGACGCCAGGCTTCGATTGCGGCGGCGGCACGCCAGAGCGCGGCGGCGATGTTCGCGATGCCGGCAGCGCTGAGCCCGAGAGGGGAGAGGAGGAGTCCAAGGAGCCCTGCAGCACCGTCGGCGACGTAGATGCCGGCAAGTGCTGCGACGATCAGGAAGAGTGGCGCGGCAAACCTCACGGCGACACGCCAGCGACGCTGGTAGGCCTGCCCAAGGCCAGGGGCGAGGACGGAGAGGAGGGCTGCGGCGAAGGCGGAGCTCGTCGGGGTGCGATCGTTGCTACTCACCCTCGCACGATAGCGCCTCGTCCGCGAGCGAGTTGGCGCTCCGTTTGCCATGCCGAGACGCGCGTGGCACGCTCCGTAGCATGTTTCGTCCTGTCGATGCGCGTCCTGACCTTGTCGGCATTGAGCACGAGGTGCTGCGCAGCTGGCGGGAGGAGGGCGTCTTTGAGCGTCTTCGCGCACAGACGGCTGGTGGGCCCGCCTGGTCGTTCTTGGATGGTCCGATCACTGCGAACAATCCGATGGGGGTGCACCACGCATGGGGCCGAACATACAAGGATCTCTTCCAACGGTTTCGTGCCGCCCTCGGACATGAGCTCAGATGGCAACAGGGGTTCGACTGCCAGGGTCTCTGGGTTGAGGTGAATGTCGAGCGAGAGCTTGGCTACACCAGCAAACGCCAGATCGAGGAGCAAGGGCTCGCCGAGTTCATCAGTCTCTGCAAGCAGCGCGTCCTCACCTATGCCGCGCGTCAAACGGAACAGTCGATTCGACTCGGCATGTGGATGGATTGGAATGACCCGGCAGACTTGCTGAAGCTGCGCGACGCACTGGCGAAGGACGCGGCGCAACCCGTAGAGATCAATGGTGCCAAGGGCGCGGTGAGCGCCCCGGCCGAACGCCTCGTGGGCAGGCTCGGCAGCCCTGAGATCGGTGGCTCGTACTTCACGTTCTCCGACGAGAACAACGACTTGATCTGGAGCTTCCTTGCGAAGTGCCATCAGCGCGGCTGGCTCTACAAGGGGAGCGACAGCATGCCGTGGTGTGCGCGGTGCGGCACCGGGATCAGCCAGCATGAGATGACCGAAGGGTACGCCGAGCGAGAGGATCCATCACTCTATTTCGGGCTTCCACTCGTCGATCGGCCCGGCGAAGAACTCGTGGCATGGACCACCACGCCGTGGACGGTGGCTGCAAACGTCGCCGCAGCGGTGCACCCTGATCTCGAGTACGAGCTCGTCTCCTTTGACGGACGCAAACTTTGGATCGGGGCCTCACGGCGCGCGGCGACACTCGGCGGCGGCGCACCACGGGCAACGCTCATCGAGAAGAAGCCCGGCCGAGAGCTCGTCGGCTGGAAGTATCGCGCCCCGTTCGATGGGCTTCCGGCTGTGGCTGCTGCCATCGGAGCACAGGGAGAGGCACATCGGATCATCGCCTGGGACGGTGTCGGCTCGGAAGAGGGCACCTGCATCGTTCACATTGCGCCCGGTTGCGGAAGCGATGACCATCACCTTGGCGTTGCAGAGGGCCTCCCTGCCATCGCGCCGATCGACGAATCGGGCGTCTACCTTGACGGATTCGGCCCGCTCAGCGGACAAGAGTGGCATGAGGTGACCGAAGCGGTCTTCTCCCATCTGACCGAGTCGAAGAGCCTGCTGCGACGAGAGAAGATCACGCACCGATATCCGCACTGTTGGCGATGCGCCACGCCGCTCGTCTTTCGGCTTGTGGATGAGTGGTTCATCAGCATGGGGCCGCTCTACGACAAGCCACGCGACCAACTGACGAAGAGCGAGCTCGGC
>CAINCM010000258.1 GCA_903847005.1 uncultured Chloroflexota bacterium
GCGGATGCAGTTCAGTGTGGAGCGGCCGCGACTTGAGCGGGAGCTCAATCGGATGGAGGCGGGCGGCCTTGGAGTGATCGCTGGAAGCGCCGGATACGGGAAGAGCAGTTCGGTCGCCTCATGGGCTTCGCGCCTCGGCGCTCCCGTGCGCTGGATCCGCGGCGCAGCGCGGCTCTCTGACGCACTGCTCCTTGCCGCCGAAGAGGATGGTGGCGCCTGGCTGCCGCGGCTCGGTCGCGCCGCGCGAAAGAAAAGCGGCACCGACGCCTATGCCGCTTCACTGTGTGCGGATCTGGCGGCACCGTACGCATCGCTGACGCTCATCATCGACAACGCGGACGCGCTCACCGAAGATCCTGACTCGCTCGCACTGCTTCGCGCCGTTGCCGAGCGAGACCCCGATGGTTCTCGGGTCATCTTCATCGGACGACGTCGGGCGGACCTCCGCCTCGCCACCGCACGAAGCAAGCGTGCGGTCTTGGAGATCGGCGCACTCGAGCTTCGCGTCTCACCGCAGCAGACACGTCAGATCGCGGAGGCACGGGGATGGCGCGGCACACCGTCGCAACTCGAAGAGATTCGACGCGACGCTGCGGGGAACGGCGGCATCCTCGCCGCCTGGCTCTCGCGAGAGGCCGATCACCCTGCAACGGGCGATGTCGATGACTTCATCCGTCGCGACGTTGTCGGCGGATGTGCGCCACTCCTTCGTCGACTTGCAGAGGAGCGCGGGGAGACGGCGAGCCCGCAACTGCTGCAGTCGCTCTGGGGCGAAGGGCTGTTGATCGCACCCGCCGAAGATGACGAACTCGGCCGTGACGGGTGGGAGATCCCGAGGCTCATCGCCGCGGCGCTCTCCATCCGCGGAGAGATCGCGACCGGTCTCCCCCCACGGCGTCGAACGATCGCGCGTGAGACGGCTCAGCCACAGGATCGACGCGTGCTCGTCCACGACCTTGGGCCGTTGCTGCTCGAAGTCGCCGGGAGGACGGTAGAGGGGGCGGCCATCCGACCACGATCGCTTGCCCTCCTGATCTACCTCGCCACCCGCCCGCGCCACTCCGCGACGCGGGACGAAGCGATCGACGCGCTGTGGCCGGAGGCAGACGCGAACGCCGGCTTGAACTCGCTCAACCAGGCGATCTACCACCTGCGACGCGCGATCGACCCTGGCTACGACGCCGCGCCGGAGGGGGGTGCCGCGCCTTACGTGCGACACGAGGCCGAGATCGTCTCCATGCATCCAGAGCTGGTCTTCTTCGACTCTGCATCGCTTACCGCGCGCCTCGACAGAATCCGGATTCGACCGCGCACCGAAGAGATCGAGGAGCTCCTCGACGACTATCGCGGCCCATTCGGTGCTGAGCTCCCATTCGAACCGTGGGTGGAACGGTATCGCGGCACGATCGAGGTGAGCCTGATGACAACGATCGAGCGCGCGATCCAGTCTGCCCATGCTGCGGGCGACTACGATCGCGCGATCAATCTCGCGGCGCGGGCAACCCGAATCGACTCACAGAGCGGTGAACTCATGGAGAGCCTTGCGCTGATGCTCGCTGAAGATGGATCAATCGTCGGCGCGCGACGAGCGGCACGACGAGCGGTTGCACTGTTTGGGGAGATGGA
>CAINCM010000259.1 GCA_903847005.1 uncultured Chloroflexota bacterium
GGATCCAGCTGTTCACGTTGCCTCCGCGACAGCGTCTTCGAATCGCGCACACCCTCGATGAGATCGCCTTCGGGCATGAGGATTGCACATGCAACAACGGGTCCCGCAAGCGGCGCGAGACCAACCTCATCTATGCCGATCACGGCACGCTCGGGGGATCCGTGTTCACGCTCTCGTTCACGTGTCGTTGTTCCGCGGCCACTGATTGGCCGGGAGGAGGTCACGCCTTCGACTGCTCCGAATCGTCTGCGGAGGCTTCCGCCGGCGCTGCGTCTGGGACCGCACCGTCGCTCGGTGCACTCTCGTCGACCGGAGGGGCCTCTGCTGCAGCTGCAGGATCTGCACTTGTCGCCGGATCCTCGGCGATCGACGACGCAGGCTCTTCGACAGGCGTCTCGGCGACGGCAACAGGGGCATCGGCCGCTACCGCCTCATCCACGGGCGCTACGTACACCGGGTTGAGGATCTCGCCGACTTCGGCGCGCTTTTCGCGCAGCGACGACTGCTTGCCGACACGGTCTCGGAGGAAATAGAGCTGCGCGCGATGCGAAACACCGTGGCGCACAATCTCGATCTTCTCGATGCGTGGGCTGTGGACTTTGAAGGTTCGCTCGACGCCGACGCCGGAGGCGATTCGACGAACGGTGATGGTGAGGCCGAGTCCGCCGCCGCGAAGGCGCATGACCGTCCCCTCGAACACCTGGATGCGCTCACGATTCCCCTCGACCACCTTTGCCGACACCTTCACGGTGTCGCCGGTCTTGATCGGAGGCAGATCGCGCTTCATCTGCTCGTTCGTGATCGTTCGAATGAGATCCATGGGTTCTCCGTACTGGTTCAGCATGATCCTGCTGGCGTGAAGCGGGAGAATAGCACAGGGGGCCGACCCTCTCAGCTAGTCGCCCCCCTCGCGAGGCGCCGCTCCCCTCTCGGCGAGGTCGGGCCGCTGGGCCGCCGTGCGCTGCCGCGCCTGCTCGGCCCTCCACGCCGCAACGGCGGCGTGGTTGCCCGACAGGAGGATGTCAGGGACTGCTGCCCCGCGATATTCAGCGGGGCGGGTGTACTGCGGGTACTCGAGCAAGTTCGTGGAGAACGACTCTTCGCGCAACGATGCTGCATCGATCGCTCCGGGAACGAGACGCAGCAGCGCGTCGCAGAGGACGATGGCGGCGGGCTCGCCACCGGACAACACAAAGTCCCCAACGCTCAACTCCAGGTCGACGTACGATCGCACGCGCTGGTCGACCCCTTCGTATCGCCCGCAGAGGATGATCAAGTGGCCAGCAGCCGCAAGCGTGCGCACCCGCGATTGCTTGAGGCGCTCTCCGCCAGCGTCCAAGAGGATCACGATGCTCCCATCGCGGCGCAGCGCTTCGATGGCGCCGACCAGCGGTTCGGGTCGCATCAACATTCCCGCACCGCCGCCGTATGGTTCGTCGTCTACGGCCCGGTGCTTCCCGATCCCCCACTCGCGCAGATCGTGGACGTTGAGGGCTGCAAGACCGCGCTCAACCGCTCGAGCGGGGATGCTTGCTGCCAGTGCCGCCTGAACCGTCTCAGGGAAGAGCGACACGACGTCGATGCGGAGAGCTGGCGCCTCGGCACTCATCAGGTTCGCGCCGGATTCACCCGACGACCCGGCCTCGCTCGCGCTGGCGGGCGCGGGGTCAGCTCAGACCCCGTCAGATCGGCGATGATCACGCCGTCGCGCGGCTTGAAGGCAACGATGACTGACGCGATTGCCGGGAGGTCTAGCTCGCCCCCGTCTGGGGTACGCAGGACGTACACCTCAGCTCCTCCAGCCCGGTAGCAGTCGATCACTGTTCCGATCGCGCCGCCGTCTGTGTCTGTGACCTGCACGCCGATCACCTCGTCCCAGTACACGCGGCCTGGATCTCCGGTGTCCGCTGAGAGAGGAACGTAGAGATAGCTCCCAACGAGTATCTGTGCGGTGCCGCGATCCGGAATCTCCGCGAATCGAGCGTAGACGCCAGGCGAGGCTGGACTCCATTCGGTGAGTGTGAGCTCACGATCGCTCCCTTCGACGTGAAGCGTCTTCCCGATCGCGAAGCGGTCTTCGGGATGGTCGGTGAGGACCTCAAGGCGAAGCGTGCCGTCAAGCCCTCGAATGCCACGAACCTGCGCAACCCGCAGTTCGCGTAGGGCGTCAGCCGATCTCGAGGACGTAGTTCTCTCCGGTTCGATTGGAGATCACCTTGAGCAGGCTGCGCATCGCCTTGGCAATGCTCCCGTTTCGACCGATGACGCGACCCATGTCGTCCTCGTCAACGATGAGTCGGA
>CAINCM010000260.1 GCA_903847005.1 uncultured Chloroflexota bacterium
GACGTCGCCGCCGAGCGGTTGTGCGAGTGCGCCGAGGAGACGGGCCCCGCCATCGCGACGGATCAGCGCACCAGTGCGCTCTGTCGCACCCTCGACGATCAAGAGGAGCGGTTCGTTCACGGCGCGCTCTCGTTCAGTGCACAGATCGCAACCGGTCGACCGCCGCGCATGTACACGCGCGCGAGACGGCTCGTGAAGCTCGTCGAAACCTCGTTGGTGATCGTCGCACGACGGCGTGCCACATCCACCGGCTGAATCTCGTCGTCGCCAGAACGCCCGATGAAGATCACGTCGTCGCGCTCGCTCAGATCGTTCGCGGGGTGATCGGTGGCGTCGATGGTGATCGAATCCATCGCGATGCTGCCCACGACCGGAAGGCGCACGCCGCGCAGGAGCACCTCCGCCTTCCCCTTATCGTGATACGAGATGCCGTCGGCGTATCCCATCGGCAGCGTGATGATGCGGGACGGTCGCTCGGCGACAAAGTGCGGACCGTAGCCGACCCCGTGGCCAGCGGGGAGGGTCGCGATGCGCACGGGACGTGCGATCAGTTGATAGACGGGCGCGATGCCGATCTGTTCGGCGCTTCGCGACGGACGCAGGGCATTCGGAACCACGCCGAAGAGCGCGATCCCCACCCGTGCGACGTGCTCACCGCCGCCGATCGTCAACAGGCCGCCCGAGCCCACGAGGTGGCGCTCCAACCCGCGTCGAAGGTCAGGATCGCCCAGCGCATCTGCTGCGTCGTTGAGGCGCTGCGCCTGCGCCGTCGAGCGCGCCACATCCTCGGCTGCCGTCAGATGGCTCCAGATGCCGCGCAACTCGATGCGCGGATGCGCGGCGCGCAGACGCTCCACCTCGTCTGCGAGTTGATCCGGAAGGATGCCGTCGCGACCGAGACCCGTGTCTACTTCGACATCAACCACGAGCGGCCGGTTGCCCGTGAGATCGGCGCTCAAGATCTCCGTCACGACCGCAGGCGACGTGGCGGGCACCCCGATCTCGAGCGCTGCGGCGCGGGGGAGATACTCGCGCGGGACTCGCCAGAGGACGCGAAGCGGGGCGCGGATCTCTGCATCGCGAAGCGCAATCGCCTCGTCGATCGTGGCAACCAAGATGGCGCGGGCACCGGCGGCGAGCGCCGCGCGTGCCACCTCCACTGCGCCTAGCCCGTACGCATTCGCCTTCAGCACCACATCCAGGTGACCGCCGGTCGGGAGATGACTCTTGAGACTCCGTACGTTCTGTGCGATCGCGTCGAGGTTGACCTCCACCCATGCCGCACGAGCGAGCGGCGGCAGACCGGCGGCCACGAGTGCTTCGGGAGTTCCCACCCTAGGCCTCACGGCCCGTGCGCTGCCCGTAGGCAACGGCGACCGCGTACTCGCGTTCATGGGTGATCGAAACGGCGATCGCGGCGATTCCCATCCGAGCCGCCCGCTCCGCGGCACTCCCGTGCAGGCGCACCGTTGGTGCACCTGTCGGGAGCCGCTCGATCTCAATCTCGCGCCAGCCGATGCCCCGAATGCCGAGGCCGAGGACCTTGGAGACCGCCTCTTTGGCCGCCCAGCGGCCGGCGAAGTTCTCTGGTCGCGCGCGAACATACTCCTGTTCTCCATCCGTGAGCACGCGCGCAGGGAACCGGACGGGGTGTCGCTGCAGCACGCCGGCGATGCGTTCGACGCGCACGATGTCGATCCCGAGTGCGGGTCGTTCGGCGCCTGAGTCCACATGTGCCTGCATGCGGGTAGTCTACCGCCCGCTCAGCGGCGCTCTGCCAGCAGCGTGCTTCCCACGGCAAGGATCGCGTCGACCACTGCGTTGACAAGGGCCTCGTCGGGCCCCTCACCCATCACGCGGACGAGTGGCTCGGTCCCGGAGGGGCGCACGACGAGTCGCCCTCCGACTGCGGCGAGCTGCTGCTCGCCATCGCGAATGGCGCTCCTCATGGTGTGTTCGTCGAGGAGCCACGCCGCCTCACCCTCGCGCACACCGATCTCGCGCTGTACCTGCGGATCGAGCGGAAGGGTCGCAGCCAGCGCGGAGAGCGGTCCGCCCGAGCGCACCAGCAGCGCGATGATCTCTATCGCGCTGATCAGCCCGTCACCCGTTGGCGCGTGCTCCGCAAAGAGGAGATGCCCGCTCTTCTCTCCGCCAAACCCCGGTCGCCCATGGGCCAGGGCTTCAGCAATGTGGCGATCGCCCACAGGCGTGCGCTGCAGCGCGACCCCCGCGTCGCGAAGCTGGCGCTCGACGCCGGAGTTCGTCAGGATCGTTGCGACCACATGCTCGGCGCCCGGGAGGCCGCGGCGCTTTCGATCCAGCGCAATCAGGCCGATCACCACATCGCCGTCGATCAGGGACCCGCGTTCATCGACGACCGCACATCGGTCGGCATCTCCGTCGAGTGCGATGCCGAGGCTCGCACCGAGCGCGACGACGCGCCGTCCAAGCGCCGCTGGAGAGGTGGCTCCGACCCCATCGTTGATCACGCCCTCGCCCATCGCCATCCCGTCGACCGTTGCGCCGGTTGCGCCCAGTGCCGCCACGGCGAACGGCGCACCTGCGCCGTTTGAGGCGTCGACCACGACGCGAATGCCCGAGGCGGCACGGCTCGGAGTCGCCGTCGACGCCACACGTGCGAGCTGTGCTGCATAGCGCGCCGC
>CAINCM010000261.1 GCA_903847005.1 uncultured Chloroflexota bacterium
GGGGGTTCGGCTCACCGGCCCTCGCCCGAGTCTCCCCGCGCTCATCGCACGACGCGAAGGCCACTTCACCGCCGCAGACCTCGTGAAGGATCTTGGGCGTCGGCGCCTCGGGATCGGACGCGCAACCGTCTTCCGCCTGCTCGAACTCCTCGGCGAGCAGGGCCTTGTCGAGCGCATCGATCTCCCTGACGGCAGCCACGCCTACATTCCCTGTGAACCAACGCACCACCACCACCTCGTCTGCCTGGAGTGCGGCACCACAACCGATGTTGGCGACTGCGGCATCGAGGCGGTGACGCGCGAGGCGGTGCGCCGCTCCGGATTCACGATCGAACAGCACCGGCTCGAACTTTTCGGTCGCTGCCCAAGCTGTGGCCCTGCCAACTAGGCGGGGTGGTCTCGTGGCCGTCTGGAAACGCTGGACGCAAGAAGAGAACACGCTAAAAGGAGGAAACGTGAAGCAAAACGCAGAGCAGGCTCTCGGGACATCGGTCAGCGCAGCGCTTGTCTCGCTGCTGCTCGTTGCTGGATGCAACGCAGGCGCGGCGTCGCCGTCACCAAGCGAGGGGGGCGGGGATCCTGCCGCGTATACCGTGATTGCCACCACCAGCGTGTTTGCCGATCTTGCACAACTCGCCCTCGGTGACAGCGTGACCATCGAAACGATCATCCCCGCCGGCGTTGACGTCCACACATTCGAGCCGTCCCCCGCCGACGCACAGCGGCTCGCAGGAGCAGACCTCATCATCATGAACGGACTCGGTCTCGATGAGTGGGCACTCTCCCTGCTCGAAGCGGCCGGAAAAAGCGAAGACGAGGTGCTCGAACTCGGCGAAGGAATCGATGAGAGCCACGCATGGATCTACCTCGAAGGCGAGGCGCACGACGAAGACGGAGGCGCAGGGCACGAACACGGTGGGACCGACCCGCATATCTGGCTCGACCCGCAAGGTGCGGCGATCTATGTTGAACGCATCGCTGCGCGAGTTGCGGCAGATCTTCCAGGGCTTGCGATGCAGATCGAAGGAGCGCGCGATGCCGGACTCGCTGAGATCGCGGCGCTAGACGAAGAGCTGCGCGTCGGATTTTCGGCGGTCGACTCCACCAAACGGAAGATCGTCACGTTCCATGACGCATTCGGATACTTCGCTCGCGCCTACGAAGTGGAGATCGTGGGCGTTGCCGTCGAAGCGCCCGGACAGGAACCGAGTGCGAAGGAGATCGCGGCGTTGATAGACGCAATCGACGGTGCGGGGGTGACATCGGTCTTCAGCGAGGTCCAGTTCCCCTCAAAGGTGCTCGATCAGATTGCAGCGGAGACCGGAGCGACCGTGCTCGAAGATCTCTTCTCGGACGCACTCGGTGACGCACCTGCGGACAGCTACCTTGGCGCGATGCGTTCGAATGCATCGGCGATTGTGGCTTCGTTCAGGTAGCCGGATGATCGTGCAGTGAGCAAAGGCGTCGCCCGATCCGTTGTCGAAGGCCGCACGCCCTTCTCGCATCCTGAGGGGCGTGCGGTCGCGATCTCCAGCGTGACGGCGGGTTACGGTGAGCGTGCCGCGATCAGCGACGTCAACCTCGA
>CAINCM010000262.1 GCA_903847005.1 uncultured Chloroflexota bacterium
CGGCGCTGGACAAGCTCTTCCTGCTCTCCCGCGCGGCGGTGTTCGATGTCTTTGACTTCAGTTCCGCGACGGTGCCAATCAAGATCACTGCGATCACCCAAGGACCAGACGGATACAGCTACATCCTCGACGACTACTCCGGTGCGGTCTACCGAGTCGATCCAGCCGCCCAACCCAATCCTCGCGCCACCGTTGTCTATCAGCCCGGGTACGAACTCTTCGGCAGCACCACGGGACGCGCACAGGCCATCGCGGCGTCAGGGCCGGACATCTTGATCTTCGACGCATCGTCGAACCTGTGGCGCTGGCGACCTGCTGACCTGAGCGGAAAAGGGACGCTCGTCAAGCTGCGCGTTCGAGACGGCGAACTGTGGGGCGGCGACGTGAAGATCATTTCAGGGTTTGCCGCAGACGAGGGGACAGGCTTGTATCGAATCTACGTCGTCGATCCGTCTGCGCGACAGATCCTCCGCTATACACCGGCACCCGACGGGACGGGATATCCCGCCGCTCCGACCGGATACCTGATCAACCCGGCGCCGCTCGCCAACGTGGACGCGATGGCAATCGACGGAGACCTCTATCTCGCGCAGGGCGGCACCGTTCAACGATACGTCGGCGGCGCCGTCGACGAGTGGCTCCCCGCAGACCCGGGAGACAGCGTGGTTCGCAGCGCACCGGAGATCCGGCTGATCTTCTCTGCCGGCGCCCCCCGCACAGGTGTTCTCTACGGTTGGGACACTCGCAACCAGCGCATGCTTGCCTACAGCAAGGGCTCGTCAGGGAGCGTGCTCGCGCAGTACCAGCTCGTTGCGAGCGACGGTGTCGTCACCGATATCGTCGGCGGCTACATTGCACTCGCACGAGATGGCGGAGCGCCCACGTTCATCTGGGCCGAAGAGGGTCGCATCAGGGGCGCAGTGCTCGGCTCGTCGGTCAACCCCGGCGCAAGCCAAACGCCCACGCCGACCGCCGCTCCCGTGATCGAGCTGCCAAGCGCTCAGCCGTAGCAGGCGCTCTTGCGTCCGCCGCGCAGGGGACGGCGAAGGGTGGGATCATCGACACATGGATCTGCGACGAGCGGTGGTCGAGGGGGTTCGCATCCAGATGCTCTCTGGGACCCACATCTTGCTGCTCCGTGATGCGGAGGAGCGACGCTATCTTCCGATCCCGATCGGCCCAAACGAAGCGAACGCGATCGCATATCACCTGCAGGGCGTTCGTCCAGAGCGACCGCTCACACACGACATCGCCACCCTGATGATGAGCGCACTCGGGGCAGAGCTCCGCGAGGTTCGCATCGTGGAGCTCCGCGACGAAACCTTCCGCGCCCGAATGCTGGTCGCGCCCGCCGGCGGGGAGACACAGGAACTCGACGCTCGGCCGAGCGATGCCGTCGCGCTCGCCCTGCGCGCAAACGCGCCGATCTACATCTCGCTCGACCTTCTTGCGGCCGAGGGGGTCGTGCCAGAAGCGGCAGAAGAGGAGCGCCTCTCGCTCTTCCGTGACTTTGTGAACTCGCTCGACGGCGACCAGCCAAACGAGGCGACGGGGAACGACCAGCCCCGCTGAGCTACAGGAGCGGGAGTCCGCGGGTGAGCGCGGTCCCGCGGCGGAACCACAAGGCGAGCCGAAGCGACCAGAAGTCGCGAACGGCGGCGAGGACGACGGAGAGTCGCGCGCCGCTTGCCGATCCGGCAACGCGCGGAAAGTGCGGCACGCCCACCTCGACCATTGCCACGTCGCGAGCGCGCAGCTTGATGAGCAGCTCGGCAGAGAAGAATGCGCCGTCAGATGAAACCGAAATGTCCTGCAACGCGGAGCGCGGGAAGAGTTTCATCGCGCAGTCGACGTCACGGACCGGCAACCCAAACCAGAGCCGATTCGCCACGCGGTAGAGGGCGGCGTAGGCCTTTCGAAGCGGGGGGTCAGCGCGCCGAATCCGATAGCCGAGCACCACCGTCTCGTCGTTTGGCGCTCGTGCGATGAGCGCCCCAAGATCGGCGACCCGAAACTGCCGATCACCGTCGGTGAACGCCACCCAGCGGTAGCGCGCGCCGCGAAACCCCGACCGAAGGGCGCCGCCATACCCGCGATTGACATCGTGCCGAACCACGCGCACGACGTCTGGATGCATCTGCGCAAGCCGTGCTGCGAGAACCGGCGTCGCATCGCGCGAGCCGTCGTCGACGATCAACACCTCGTACCGCGCCGCAAGCGCAGGGAGTGCGCTCAGCGCGTCGGCGACGAGCGCATCGAGGTTCTCCGCTTCGTTGTGACACGGGAAGAACAGGGAGAGTTCGTCGATCGGTATCTGCACCTGCCTCCTCCCCGGCTACACTCAACTCATGAGCACTGCGCTGATCGTCGCCTTGGCCGTTGCGCTGCGCTTGATCATCGCATACGTGCTCCTCCCAGCAGATGCGGGATTCACAGCAGACTTAGAGGCGTTTCGATTCTGGGCGGCCGACCTTGGTGCAAACGGTCCGCTCGGCGCGTACGCCCGCGGATACTTTCTCGACTATCTCCCCGGCTATCTCTGGATCCTCTGGCCACTCGGCGCGCTGAGCGGCGCTCTGACCGGATCGTTCGACCCCGGCGCACTGATCAAGCTTCCCGGGATCCTCGCCGATGGCCTGCTCATCCTGGTGACGGTTCGACTGGCGAGCGAACTGGGTGCATCGACGCGAGCGCAGCGCGCGGTCGCACTCCTGCTCGCGTTCACCCCGGTGATCTGGCTGAACTCCGCGGTGTGGGGACAGGTCGATGCGATCGGCACGAGCGCGCTCGTCGTTGCGGTGACCGAGCTGATCAAGGGGCGCACACTCCGCGGCGCCGCCCTGGCGGCACTCGCCGCGGTGGTCAAGCCGCAATTCGGCATCCTGATTCCGCTGATCGCGGTGATCGCCGTTGTGCGCGCACGGCGCAGCGGCGACGCGTGGTCGTTGCCGCTGGTGGCGCTGACCGGCACGGCGGTCGTTTCAGTTGCTGCTCTTCCGTTCGGCCTGACCGTCGTCGATGTGATTCAGCGGGTCGGAACGGCGGCGGCAACGTACCCGTATCTGAGCGTGAATGCGTGGAACCTTTGGGCACTCGCCGACAGCGGGGGCTCAGGCGTGCTCCTCAACGGAGGATGGGGAAGCGACACGGCCCCGCTCTTCGGCTTCGGTCCGCCGGCGGTGTTCGTTGGCACGCTGCTGCTGTTGCTGGCGATCGTGGCGGCGGGCTGGGCGGCTCGACACGATGACCGCACGAGAACGGTCGCCGCTCTCGCGCTGATCGCGATCGCCTTCTTTCTTCTCCCGACCCGCGTGCACGAACGCTACCTCTTCCCTGCGATCCCGCTGACCTTCGCACTTGCGGCCGCGCTGCCCCGCTGGCGCATCGTCGCCCTGCTCACCGCCCTTGTGTTGGTCGTCAACACGTGGGGCGTGCTCACGCTCGAGTATCTCCAGAGCCCGGGGATTCCCGATCTCGGTCCGGTGACCGAGGCGCTTCACAGTCCAGCCGCCATCGTCACCGCAGTCTGCGCCACCACCCTCGCGCTCGCTGTTGCCGGCTATCAGCTGCTGCAACTGCCGACGGGCGAGCCACGAGTGGTGCGGCGGAGGGCCGCACCGGCGCGCGTGGTCGACGAAGCGAATCGACCGAGCGCCGCTCCGCGTGCACGCCTCACCCGCGTTGACCTCTGGATGATCGCCGTCATCGCAGTCACCGCACTCTCTCTTCGCGGATGGCGCGTCGGGGAGCCGACGCGATTCCACTTCGACGAGGTCTACCACGTGCGAACGGCAACCGAGTTCATGCAGCACTGGCGTTACGGCGAGCCACATGCAATCTACGAGTACACACATCCGCATCTTGCGAAGTACGCGATCGCTGGCGGGATCGAGCTGTTCGGCGCGCCGCGCGTCGACGGCGGGAGCAACTACGGCGCGCCGATTCTGGCCATTGCGTCTCGTCAAGATCGGGGCACAGGAGCGCCGCGGATCTGGGTTGCGACGCCGACGAGAATCGATGTCGTCGAACCCGCAACCCGCGCGGTGATCGGGCGCATCGACGAGCCTGGCGCACGATCACTCAGCGTCTCGGACGACGGATCGCTCTGGGGAATATCGGCGCGCGGAGACATCCTCTACGCCGCGGGCGATGCTGCCAGCGGAGTGGTTGTCGACCCGTTTGCGCGGTGGGATATCGGCGTGCCCGCCATCCAGCTCATCCGCGGGTCCGAAGACGTCGCGTTCGTTGCCACATCGAACGAGGTGCTGCGCGTGGACCGCGGAGCAGTGACGGCGCGCGTCGCGGTGGCCGGCGTGCGCGCAATGGAAACCGTTCGCGTCGACGAGACGAACTGCCTCCTTGTGGCCGGCAGTGCCGGGCTGACGCTCCTCGGAGCGGATGATCTTGGTGGCGCGCAGAGCACCACGGTTGCCGGCGGCGTCAACGCCATCGGAATCGTCGATTGGTTCGACGAGCCTCGGGTCTACGCGGCCGCGGAAGACGAGATCATCGCCTTCACGATTCGAGCAGACGCACCGGCGCTGCGCGCGGCAACGATCAGCATCGGTGGA
>CAINCM010000263.1 GCA_903847005.1 uncultured Chloroflexota bacterium
CGGCAGCGACCTCGTGGTCGAGTGGGCCGGAGTTGCCGATGCACGTGGTGCAGCCATAGCCCGCAACGGTGAACCCGAGGGCTGCGAGCGGCTCCAGCAGCCCCGCTCGCTCCAGGTATGCGGTCACGACCCGCGAGCCAGGGGCGAGGCTTGTCTTGACCCAGGCGGGCACGCGCATGCCGCGCGCCACCGCGTTGCGCGCGAGGAGGCCCGAGGCCACCATCACCGATGGATTCGAGGTGTTGGTACACGATGTGATCGCAGCGATCGCCACCGCCCCATCGCGCATCGTTGCGCCTCCAACCGTGGCGCTGCGAGCCTTCTCGCCAGCACGATCGGGATAGCTCTGCTCGAAACTCTTGCCGAGATCAGGGAGCGAGACACGATCTTGCGGCCGTCTCGGTCCGGCGAGCGAAGGGACGATCTCGTCAAGGTTGACCTCGACCACTTCGTCGTAGAGCGGATCGTGCCCGCTGGTTCGCCAGAGTCCTTGGGCCTTCGCATACGCCTCCACCAACGCGATGTGCGCGTCGTCGCGACCGGTGATGCGGAGGTAGTCGAGGGTGATCCCGTCGATTGGGAAGAGGGTGGTCGTGGCACCAAATTCTGGCGACATGTTCGCGATCGTGGCTCGATCCGCAAGGGAGACGGTCGAGAGACCGTCGCCGAACGCCTCGACATAGGCACCGACGACACCGTGCGCACGCAGTCGTTCGGTGACGGTGAGCACCAGGTCTGTCGCGGTCGTGCCGGGGGGGAGTTTCCCGGTCAGTCTGAGGCCCACGATCTTCGGGAGTGGCGCGAAGAGCGGTTCGCCGAGCAGCACCGCCTCAGCCTCGATCCCGCCAACACCGAAACCGAGGACCCCAAGGCCGGAGATCATGGTGGTGTGCGAGTCGGTGCCGACACACGTATCTGGAAATGCGAGAGGAGCTCCGTCGATCTCCTCGACGCGCACAACAGTCGCAAGGCTCTCGAGGTTGACCTGGTGCACGATGCCGGCGCCAGGGGGTACGACACGGAACTTGTCGAATGCGCCCTGGGCCCATCGCAGCAGCTGATACCGCTCGGTGTTTCGCTCGTACTCCTTTGCCACGTTCTGCTCGAGGGCCTCAGCGGTGGCCCATCGGTCGACCTGGACCGAGTGATCGATCACGAGGTCGGCGGGAACCTGCGGGTTGATGCGCTCAGGATCGATGTCGAGCTCGCGCGCTGCGTCACGCAGCGCGGCAAGGTCGACGACAGCAGGGACGCCGGTAAAGTCCTGCAGCACGACGCGTGCGGGAGAGAAGGGGAGCTCACGTTCTTCGCCGGATGCCGCTGCGGCCGCGCCCGGTTTCCATGCGAGATAGGCGTGGATATCTTCCTCCCGCACAAAGCCATCCCCTGCCCGGCGCGTCGCCCCTTCGAGGAGGATCTTGAGGATGAACGGGAGGCGCGCCAACGGTGTTGTCGGAGCGGGGAGCCGCTCGATCGCGATCCGGTCAGGGAGGCCCGCGCCGAGGCTCATGCGCACGGCGGCTCGATCGACCACACTCCCTCCTCTCGCTCTCGGCCGCATTGCGGACGCGGTAAGCGTACCGCGCTGCCACACCATACGCCCCTTCGCGAAGGGCTACCATTGACGCAATGATGCGCTCCTTCGGGAGCCTGGACCAAGCGAGACAGGAGCAGACATGCCGCTTACGAAGCGCACCGCCGTCTCGGCAGGCGGGCTGGTCATCCGTGCTGTTGCGGGGAGGCCAGAGATCGTGGTGGGTCGGCGCCGCCGAGAGCGAGACGGATATGTCTGGTCGCTCCCGAAGGGCACCCCAGAGGAGGGCGAGACGCGCGAGGAGACCGCGATCCGCGAGGTTCGTGAAGAGTCGGGCCTGGAGGTGCGCATCCTCTCGTATTTCGACGCCATCACGTACTCGTTTGTCCGAACGGGCGAACGAATCGAGAAGACGGTGCACTACTACCTGATGGAGCAGGTCGGTGGAAGCTTCGACGCCTATGACCACGAGTTCGAAGAGTTGCGCTGGGTGCCCATGGACGAGGCCATCGCACTCTTGGACTTCCAGACCGAGAGCGCGCTCGTCAAGCGCGCCTATGACGCGTTGACGCTGACGTGATGCGTCGCACCGCGCTCTTCGAAGAGCACCTCCGTCTCGGCGCCCGCATGGTCGACTTCGCGGGCTGGGAGATGCCCGTGCAGTACACGGGGGTCATCGACGAGCATCGTGCGGTGCGGGGCGCCTCAGGGATCTTCGACCTTGGGCACATGGGAGAGATCTGGGTGCGCGGCCCAGGGGCAGGCGCCGCACTCGACGAGGCACTTGTCTCTCGCCCGACGGCGCTGCAAGCGGGTCGTGCGCAGTACAGCATCGTGGTCAACGAGTCGGGCGGAATGATCGATGACCTCGTCGTCTACCGCGTGGCGGCCGAGGAGTGGCTCGTGGTTGCAAATGCGTCTAATGCCGAACGCGTGGCGGCGCTCCTCGCCGACCGCGTCGGGGGGGTCGCAGATGTGGCAGACGAGAGCACTTCTACCGCCATGATCGCCATCCAGGGGCCGCACAGCGTCGACGTGGCGGCAGCGTGCTTTGACATCGGTGAAGGCGCGGCGCTGCGCGGCTTGGGCAACTACGAGTGTCGCAGGAGTGAGGCGTCGGTCGGCGCTCTCCGGCTCCCGCTGCTGGTGGCGCGTACGGGATATACGGGCGAGGACGGGTTTGAGTTCTACCTGAAGAACGAACACGCGGTCACCCTCTGGCGTGCGCTCCTTGCCACAGAGGTGCCGGGCCTCTCCGTGCCCCAGCCGATCGGGCTGGGCGCGCGTGACACCTTGAGACTGGAGGCGGGGATGCCCCTCTACGGCAACGAACTCCGCGAAACGCTCACGCCATTCGATGTGGGGCTGGGCCGAGTGGTGAAACTCGACAAAGTGGGTGGCACGGTGGGCGGTGCGGCTCTCGCCGCGCGCGCCGCCGCGGGCACGGGAGCCGGTCGAACCCTCGTCGGGCTCAAGGTGACGGGGCGAGGGATCGCTCGTCAAGGACATGAAGTGCACCGGCCAGGCGGGGGCCTCGTCGGTCGCATCACCTCGGGCACACACTCACCGACGCTCGGCTACCCCATCGCGCTTGCGGATCTCGATGCGACTCAGGCTCCATTCCCACTGAACGAGCCGTTGGACGTCCTCATTCGCGGGGAGCGAATCGCCGCAGTGGTGACTGGCGTACCATTCGTGCCGAAGCGGACAACAAGAACATAGACGACAGGGGAGGGACGCCATGAGCTCACCATCTGAACTTCGATATTCAAAGGAGCACG
>CAINCM010000264.1 GCA_903847005.1 uncultured Chloroflexota bacterium
CTACGGACTGTTCGAGGGTCCGCCACGTGGCGCACACGACGCGGAGGTCCTCCCGCCGCGAATCACGATCTATGCGCGTGCGCTTGCAACAGACTTTCCGACGCGCCGTGCACTGAAGTCGGAGGTTCGGAAGACGCTCGTGCATGAGATCGGGCACTACCTTGGACTCGAGGAGTCGGATCTGATCGAGCGCGGCCTCGAGTGACCCGAGTGATCGAGTGGACCGCCGACTAGCGGCGTTCGTTCCACCAGTCTTCTAGCGCGAAGCCGATTCCGGCAATCGGAAGGAACCACGGGATGCCCTCGTAGGGGACGGGCACGGGAGGCCAACCGATGCGTGCAGGAAGCGGGGGATCGCCACCGAGCTCCCAGTCGATGGTCTGCTCCGCAAGGAGCGTCATCAGTGCCACGCCAGATCCGGCGCACCCTGAGAGGTGGGTCACACCGTCGAGTCGCGTGATGCGAGGAAGTCGATCGAAGGCGAACGAGAGTCGACCACCCCACGCGTGCGTCACCTTCGTCGACGCGAGCTGCGGATGGATCTGACGCATCCGCGCCGCCAGCGTGCGCGCGATGCGAGGAAGCGAGTCGGGCCAGAAGGAGGTGCGACCGCCGAACGCGATGCGACCGTCTGGCGTCGGTCGCCAGTAGGAGAGGAAGTTGCGCGTGTCGAAGCGCATCTCGCCGTTGCCGGAGACCTGGGCGAGCAGTTCAGGTGCGAGCGGCTCTGTGGCGATCATGTAGCTCCCGACGGGGATCGCGCGCCGACGTAGCGCCGGAAAGAGGCGATCGGCGTATCCGTTGACGCCGCCGAAGATGTGTTGCGTGCGGATGCTCCCCCGCGGCGTGCGCACCTCGTATCCACCGGCGATCGGGATGATCCCGGTGGCGGGTGTCTGCTCACGAATCTCCACGCCCGCCGCTCGTGTCGCTGCAGCCATGGCGGCCTGCAGCCGTGCAGGTTGGACGCCGCCTCCCTCTGTCACGGCGAGTCCGCCCGCGAAGCTGTCGCTGTTGGTGAGGCGTTGCACCTCGCCCCGATCCAGCAGTCGCACGGGGAGGCCGAGCGACTCGCGTAGCTCCGCCTCGGCGTGAAGGCCCGGCACGCCACGCTCCGCGTGCGTCAGCTCCACGTGCCCGGTGCCGTTCCACTGGGCGTCGATCCCCGTTGACGTGAGGAGCGAGGCCTCGCCTCGGCCGGCCAGGTCGGCGATGCGGCGCACGGCCGCTCGCGAAAGATCGAACCATTCGCGTGCGCCATCCGTGCCGAAACGATCGATGATGGATCGGGTCGACGCACCGAATCCGACATGCGCCATCCCACCGTTGCGGCTGCTTGCGCCGTCGCGCAGCGCCCCCTTCTCCAGGAGGAGCACGCGCGCGCCCCGCTCGGCCGCGCGCCGCGCGGCGGAGAGCCCGGAGAAACCGCCGCCGATCACGATCCAGTCCACGCTGGCAGGGAGCGGTGCGTCGAGCGGCACGACATGGTCGCTCGGGTTCGGCGCATCCTCGTGCCAGGCGACCGCGTGGCGTGCTTCTTGCATGCCTCCACCATAGCGCGGCTACACTGCAGCGATGCCAGCCGATGTTGCTCAGCGAACCCGCAGACGCCTTCAACTCTCGTTGATCGTCAGCGTGGGCCTCGGAAGCACCGGATACATTGCGGCCATCACGGTGGCCACGATCGTGGCGAAGGAGCTCTCTGGCGGATCTGCATTCGCGGGGCTACCCGGTGCAGCGATCGTCCTCGGCTCTGCCAGCGCCTCAACGCTTCTCTCGCGCTACATGGTGCGTCACGGGCGTCGTGCAGGACTCACGCTCGGCTATGGAATCGGCGCCGCGGGAGCGGTCGGCGCGGGACTCGCGGTGATCGTTGGCTCCTTTCCGCTCTTCCTCTTCTCCACGGTGTTCATGGGCTGCGCGAATGCCTCCAACCAGCTGTCGAGGTACACCGCGGCAGACATGTACGAGGAGACGAGACGTGCCACCGCGATCGGACGGGTGGTCTGGGGCTCCACCTTCGGTGCGGTGGTGGGGCCGAACCTCGTGACGTTCGCAGGGGACGTAGCCGCGGGTCTCGCGCTCCCGCGCCTTGCGGGAACGTACGGAGTGCCGATCGCCTTTGTGACCGCGGCGGCGCTGCTGACGCTGGCATCGCTCCGTC